>JBAPYD010000709.1:0-3824 GCA_049284555.1 Chromatiaceae bacterium
GCGGCGGCCGGGACCGCGACAGCGGCCGCTACTGACCCCGATCCGTTCGGGCGGTCCCCGGTCTCGCCGTCAGTCGAGACCGAGGTCGCCCCAGATCCCGTCGACGCGGCGCCTGACCGCCTCGTCCATGCGGATGGGGCGGCCCCACTCGCGCGCCGTCTCTCCCGGCCACTTGTTGGTGGCGTCGAAGCCGATCTTCGAGCCGAGACCCGAGACGGGCGAGGCGAAATCCAGATAGTCGATCGGGGTGTTCTCGATCAACACCGTGTCCCGTGCCGGGTCCATGCGGGTGGTCATGGCCCAGATGACATCCTTCCAGTCCCGCGTGCAGACGTCATCGTCGACCACGATGACGAACTTCGTGTACATGAACTGCCGAAGGAAGGACCACACCCCCATCATCACGCGCTTGGCGTGGCCCGGATACTGCTTCTTCATGCTGACCACCGCGAGCCGGTACGAGCAACCCTCGGGCGGCAGATAGAAGTCCTGGATCTCCGGGAACTGCTTCTGCAGGAGGGGCACGAAGACCTCGTTCAGGGCCACCCCCAGGATGGCGGGCTCGTCCGGTGGGCGCCCCGTGTAGGTGCTGTGGTAGATCGGCTCCCGGCGCTGGGTGATGCGCTCGATGGTGAGCACGGGGAAGCGGTCGACCTCGTTGTAGTAGCCGGTGTGATCCCCGAAGGGTCCCTCCGGGGCGAGGTCATCGGGCAGGATGTGGCCCTCCAGCACGATCTCGGCGCTGGCCGGCACCTGGAGGTCCGAGCCCAGGCAGGCGGCGAGCTCCGTCCGGCTGCCGCGCAGGAGCCCGGCGAAGGCATACTCGGAGAGGCTGTCCGGGACGGGGGTGACCGCCGCCAGGATCGTGGCGGGGTCGGCCCCCAGGGCGACCGCCACCGGAAAGGGCTGGCCTGGATGGGCCCGCTGGAAGTCCCGGAAGTCGAGGGCGCCGCCCCGATGGGCGAGCCAGCGCATGATCACCCGGTTGCGCCCGAGCACCTGCATCCGATAGATGCCGAGGTTCTGGCGGGGTTTCTCCGGGCCCTTGGTGATCACCAGCCCCCAGGTGATGAGCGGGGCCGCGTCCCCCGGCCAGCAGTGCTGGATCGGCAGCCTTCCCAGGTCGACCTCCTCCCGTTCGAAGGTAAGCTCCTGGCAGGGCGCGCCGCGCCGGACCTTGGGGGCCATGTCCAGGACCTTCTTGAAGATGGGCAGGGTCCGCCATGCCTCCCGCATGCCGCGCGGCGGGTCCGGCTCCTTCAGGAAGGCCAGGAGCTTGCCGACCTCCCGCAGGGCGGCCACCGATTCCTCGCCCATGCCCAGGGCCACCCGTTCCGGGGTGCCGAAGAGGTTACCCAGCAGGGGGATCGCCGAGCCCTTGGGCCGCTCGAACAAGAGGGCCGGACCGCCCCGTCGCAGGGTGCGGTCGCAGATCTCGGTGACCTCCAGATAGGGGTCCACCTCCACGCCAATGCGCTTGAGCTCCCCGCGCTGCTCGAGCTGGGAGATGAAGTCTCGTAGATCCGCGTATTTCATTGTCTCGATAGCCTGTCCATGCCAGTCGTGGCGGCCGGAGACCCTGACTGGGTTGATGTCGCCGGCGCGGGCGGCGGGCGGGCGTCCGCCCCCCAAAGGGCGAGCCCATCGACTTCGCGCCTGCGGGCGCGTTGCCCTGTCGAGGGCCCTCGGCGATCCGCTCCAGCGCTCACGCGTGGCGACGATGCCCCGTCACGCGGCGATGCCCGAGTGTCGCAGCAGGGCGTCCGTCGTCGGCTCCCGGCCGCGGAAGTCCACGTAGAGCTCCATCGCGTCCCGGGAGCCCCCCTTCTCGAGGATGCTCTCCCGGAAGGCGCGTCCGGCCTCGGCGTCGAAGACACCCCGCTCCTCGAAGAGCGAGAAGGCGTCCGCCGATAGCACCTCGGCCCACTTGTAGCTGTAGTAGCCGGCCGCGTAGCCCCCGGAGAAGACGTGGGAGAAGCCGTGGGCGAAGCGGTGGAAGGCGGGCGGCCGCACGACCGCCACCTGCTCGCGCACCTGCTCCAGGATCGGATAGATCCGGCCGCCCTGTGCCGGGTCGTAGTCCGAATGGATCCGGAAGTCGAACAGGGCGAACTCCAGCTGCCGCACCATCTGCATGGCGGACTGGAAGTTCTTCGCGGCGATCATGCGCCGGAAGAGGTCCTCGGGGATCGGCTCGCCGGTCTGCCAGTGGGCGGCGAACAGATCGAGGGATTCCCGTTCCCAGCACCAGTTTTCCAGGAACTGACTGGGCAGCTCCACCGCGTCCCAGGCGACCCCATTGATGCCCGCCACCGCCGGGTAGTCCACCCGGGTCAGCATGTGGTGCAGCCCGTGGCCGAACTCATGGAACAGGGTGGTGACCTCGGTGTGGGTGAGCAGGGAGGGCGTGTCCCCCACCGGAGGGCTGAAGTTGCAGACCAGGTAGGCCACCGGGATCTGATCGCAGCCGGCGGTATGAAGCCGGTTGGTGCAGACATCCATCCAGGCCCCGCCGCGCTTGTTGGGGCGGGCGAAGGGATCCAGGTAGAACTGACCCCGAAGCTCGCTGGTGGCGCCATCCCGGATCTCGAAGAAGCCCACGTCCGGGTGGTAGGTCTCGAAGGTGTCGACCTCCGTGATGCGGACCGCGAAGAGCCGCTCGATCACCTGGAAGAGTCCGCTCAGGACCCGCGACACCGGGAAGTAGGGCCGAAGCTCCTCCTGGCTGATCTGATAGCGGTGGACCCGCAGCTTCTCCGAGTAGTAGGCCAGGTCCCAGGGCTCCAGGTCGTCCAGGCCGTGGTGGTCCCGGGCGAAGCGCCTCACCTCGTCGAGCTCCTGACGGGCCTGGGCCACGGAGCGCGCGGCGAGGTCGTTCAGAAAGGCCAGGACCGCGTCGGTCGATGGGGCCATCTTGGTCGCCAGGGAGCGCTCCGCGTAGTTGGCGAAGCCGAGCAGGCCCGCCAGCTCGTGGCGCAGGGCCAGGATGCGCTCCATGATCTCGCCATTGTCCCACTGGCCGGCATGGGGCCCCTGGTCGGACGCGCGCGTGCCGTAGGCCTGGTAGACCTCGAAGCGCAGGTCCCGGTTGTCCGCGTAGGTCATCACGGGCAGGTAGGACGGCATGTCGAGGGTGAGCAGCCAGCCGGGCTGGCCGTTGGGCGAGCCCTCCTCGCTCGCCCGCTGCTCGGCGCTCTGGCGCGCGAGGGCCAGGGCGGACTCGGGGAGCCCGGCCAGCTCGGCAGGGTCCGTGATCAGCTTGCTCCACGCGTTGGTGGCGTCCAGCACATTCTCCGAGAACTTGCTGGTGAGCTGCGACAGCTCCTGGCTGATGGCCTTGTACCGGGCCTTCTTGTCCGCCGGCAGGTCCACCCCCGAGAGGTGGAAGTCCCGCAGGGCGTTGTCCAGCAGCTTGCGCTGCGTCGCATCCAGGTGCTCCTGGGCCGAGACCGCCTGATAGGCCCGGAACAGGTCCTCGTTCTGGCCCACCTCGGTCCCGTAGTCGCTGAGCTTGGGCAGGCAGGCGTTGTAGGCGGCCCGCAGGGCATCGCTGTTGAGCACGCCGTTGAGGTGCCCCACCGGGGACCAGGTGCGGCTCAGGACGTCGTCCATCTCCTCCAGGGGCTCGACGAAGGTCTCCCAGGTCGGGACCGGGACCTCTCGGGTGAGCCGCTCGATCTCCGCCCGGCACTCGGCGAGCCGCGCGTCGATGGCGGGCTCGACGTGCTCGGGGCGGATCTGGGAGAACGCGGGAAGTCCGGGGTTGTCGAGGAGCGGATTCAGGGCCATGGTGAAATCGTGTGGATCAGGGTATCAAGCGGGGC
>JBAPYD010000710.1:0-9350 GCA_049284555.1 Chromatiaceae bacterium
GCCTCACCCCCGCGCACGGGGGCGAAACGGCAGCCGACGCTCGCCTACTTGGCGGATGACGACTCGGGCGCAGCCGGCTCAGCCGGGATGGCCGGCGCCGGGACCACAGGCAGCGGAGCCAGTGGCGGGCCCCAGCCATAAGGCTCGGCCCAATAGGGACGCCAACGGCGGCCGTACCAGCCCCAGGGCCGATGGTAACGCCAATACCGGTGCAGGTACCTGGGACCCCACCAGCCCGGCCCACCCCAGTAACCAGGCCCGCCCCACCAGCCCGGGCCACCCCACCAGCTCGAGCCGCCGCCGAAGCCGAATCCGAAGCCCCCACCGAAGAAGCCGAAGAAGGCCTGGGACTGAGCCGGGATCAGGGCCAGAGCCACCGCGAAAGCCGCGGATGCAAAGACAGAAAGCCGTTTCATGGGACACCTCCAGATCAACTGCTCGTGGCCTCCCTGCCGCTCTGAGGACAGGTCGCTCCCTTCGCCGACTATATTTTAGTACTTCATCATTTACATATATTCCAACTTTCCTGCCTCGGGTCAGTGTGTCGGCAGAAAGGAGGGGTTAAGTTCCTCTTGGGCAATCGGAACCTCGGCCCCGACTGCGATGAGCGCATCCATCGACAACCCCCACTTCATCCTGCGGCGGCTGCACTCCCTGCTGGGTCTGATTCCCGTGGGTGCCTTCCTGATCTTCCATCTCTGGGAGAACTCCCAGTCCCGGCTCGGCGCCGAGCACTACAACCGGGAGGTGGTCGCCGCCCTGCAAGGGATGAACTACCTGCCGCTGCTGGAGGTCTTCCTGATCGCCCTGCCCCTGATCTTCCACGCCGGCTACGGCATCCTCATCGTCGGCCAGGGCCGTCCCGAGCTGCCCCGGTATCCCTATCTGCGGCACTGGCTCTACGCGCTCCAGCGGGTGTCCGGTCTCGGGATCCTCGCGTTCCTGCTGCTCCACCTGGGCCTGACGCGCTTCCAGGGGATGCTGGAGCCCGCGATCCGCGCGGACCTCTACGGTCACATGCGGGACCTGCTGTCCGAGCCCTGGATGCTCGCCGCCTATCTGCTCGGACTCCTGCTCTCGGTCTTCCACCTGGCCAATGGACTTGCCTCCATGGCCATCGTTTGGGGGCTCACCACCTCGGCCCGCGCCCAGACCCTGTTCGGCTATACCTGCGCCGGGATTGGCGCGTTGCTCATGGCCCTGGGTGTCCACGGCCTGATGGGATTCCTCACGTGAGCCGCCCAGGGGTAATCGTGATCGGGGGTGGCCTCGGGGGACTCTGGGCGACCCTGCGGATCGCCGAGGCGGGCTTCCCGGTGACGGTCTTCTCCCTCTTCGAGGTGAGACGCAGCCACTCCGTCTGTGCCCAGGGTGGGATCAACGCCGTCCTGGACCTCAAGGGGCAGCATGACTCCGTGCGCCAGCACGTCGTCGACACCGTCAAGGGCGGGGAATATCTGGCCAACCAGCCGCCCATCCAGAGCCTCTGCACCGACGCCCCGGGGCTGATCCGCACCTTCGAGCGCATGGGCGTGACCTTCTCGCGCACGCCCGAGGGGCTCCTGGACCTGCGTCTGTTCGGCGGGGTCAAGAACAAGCGCACCGTCTTTGCCGGTGTCAGCACCGGACAGCAACTGCTCTACGGGGTGGACCAGCAGGTGCGCCGGCTGGAGTCGGAGGGGCTGGTCAACAAGCACGAGTTCTGGGAGTTTCTCTCCCTGTTGAAAGACGCGAACGGGGTGTGCCGCGGCGTCGTGGCCATGGACCTCAAGGCCCACGAGGTCAGGGCCTTCCCCGCGGGGGCGGTCGTGATCGCAACCGGGGGCCTCGGCCAGCTCTACGCCCCCAAGACCACCACCTCCACCAACGCCACCGGCGCCGCCGCCAGCCGCTGCTACCAGCAGGGCGCCTGGCTCGCCAACGCCGAGTTCTTCCAGTTCCACCCCACCGCCATGATCGGGCGAGACAAGACCCGGCTCATGAGCGAGGCGGCCCGCGGCGAGGGTGGGCGGGTCTGGGTCCCGCGCAGCCCCGAAGATCGGCGCCCGCCCCGCGAGGTCCCCGAGCGGGATCGCTTCTACTTCCTGGAGGAATTCTTCCCCGCCTACGGCAACACCGTCGCGCGGGACGAGGCCGCCCGGGCCATCTGGCGGGTGACCCGCCAGATGGGGCTGGGGATCGGGGGGGGTGATCGGGTGTATCTGGACCTGACCCATCTCGATCCCCGCTTCGTCAACATCCGGCTCGGGGCCATCCTGGAGATCTACCGCAAGTTCGCGGGCCAGGACCCCCTGGCCGAGCCCATGGAGATCTTCCCGGCCGCCCACTACGCCATGGGCGGTCTCTGGGTCGACTATGAGAGGGACCTGGCCACCGGTGGCATGAAGGTCGGAAGCCCCCGCAACCACGCCACCAATATTGCCGGACTCTACGCCTGCGGTGAGTGCGACTACGCCTATCACGGGGCCAACCGGCTGGGGGCCAACTCGCTCCTGTCGGCGAGCTACTCGGGCCGGGTGGCCGGAGAGTCCGTGGTCAGCTATCTCAACGGCTTGGAGCACGGAGAGGTGGCACCCCAAGACCGGGAGAGCGCGCTCGAGGTCGCCCGCCAGGAGGCGATCAACGCCCGCCTGATGACGGGCGAGGGCGGGGAGAGCCCCTATGAGATCCACCGGGCCCTGGGTGCCCTGATGACGACCAAGGTGGGCGTGGTGCGCGCCAATCCGGAGCTCGAGGTGGCCCTGGAAGAGCTCGATGAGCTCGAGGGGCGTTGCGAGCGTCTGACCCTCGGCGAATCCAGCACCTGGGCCAACCAGACCCTGGCCTTCGCCCGCCAGGTCAAGGACATGATCGCCTTGGCTCGGGTGGTGACCAAGGGGGCCCTGGAGCGCGACGAGTGCCGGGGTGCTCATTACAAGCCCCAGTTCCAGCTCGCGGTCCCCAAGGGAAAATTCCCCGGCGACCCGGAGTTCGAGGACTATCGGACACGCTGGCAGGCCAACAACGACCGCTGGCTCAAGACGACGATCGCGGAGCACGGCCCGGACGGCCCCCGGATCCACTATCAAGAGGTGGACACCAGCCTGGTTCCACCGACGGAGCCGCGGGATTATCGGTGAGGGTGTGGCGAGTGGCGAGATGAGTGTGAGCCAAATGAGCCAACGCGGGTGGCGCCCAGTCCAGCTGCCGATCCTCTCGGTCCTATGTCCTGCGATGTAAGCCCATGAAGACGTCCATCCATCTTCGAATCCGACGCCAGGACAGGCCCGACTCGGCCCCCTACTGGCAGGAGTTCGCCCTGCCCTATCGGCCGGATTACAACGTCTTGTCCCTCCTCATGACCTTGCGCGAGGACCCGGTGACCACCGATGGGCGCCGCGTGGATCCGGTGACCTGGGAGCACAACTGCATGGAGGAGGTCTGCGGGGCCTGCGCCATGCTGATCAACGGGCGCCCCAGACCCGCCTGCTCGACGCTGGTCGACTCCCTCCTGGAGACGGATCCGAAGGCGCCCATCGTCCTGGAGCCGCTCCCGAAGTTCCCGGTCGTGCGGGACCTCCTGGTGGACCGCTCCCGCATCGAGGCGGGACTGCGCCAGGTGCGGGCTTGGGTGCACATCGATGGGGCCTGGGATATCCACGCGGGGGCCCCGCGAATCTCCCCGAGGGAATGGTCCGCCAACTACCTGTACAGCCGCTGCATGGCCTGCGGCTGCTGCATGGCGGCCTGCCCCCAATTCCATCCGGGATCCGCCTTCGTTGGCCCGGCGCCCCTGGCCCAGGTGCGCCTCATGAACGCCCACCCCACGGGCCGATACGATAAGGTCGAGCGCCTGCACGCCATCATGGGCGACGGCGGACTCTCCGACTGCGGAAACGCCCAGAACTGCGTGCGCGTCTGTCCAAAGGACATCCCCCTCACCACCGCAATCGGCGAGCTGGGACGCCAGGTCACGGTGCAGATGCTCAAGGATCTCTTCGGCGCCGGCGGTTGAGGCCGTCCGGACGGCAATTCGATCGCGGCGGTGGCAACCTCGGGTGTACCCCGAGGAAATGACCGACGGTTTCGGTCTAGAATGGGACATCGACCGGACAACGCGACAATGGACCAAGCCCCCGACATCTTCTCCTATCGTCGACACTGGGCCCACAAGCTCGGCGTGGCGCCCGAGCTGCCCATGTCCCGGGCCGAGATGGACCTGCTGGGCTGGGACGCGTGCGACGTCATCATCGTGACGGGGGATGCCTATGTGGACCATCCCTCCTTCGGCATGGCCGTCGTGGGGCGTCTGCTGGAGGCCCAGGGGTTTCGGGTGGGCATCATCAGCCAGCCGGACTGGACCTCGGCGGAGGACTTTCGCCGCTTGGGGAGACCCACCCTGTTCTTCGGCATCACCGCCGGGAACATGGACAGCATGGTCAACCGTTACACCTCGGATCGGCGACTGCGCTCGGAGGATGCCTATTCCCCGGACGGCGCAGCCGGTCGGCGCCCGGACCGCTGCGTGACCGTCTACGCCCAACGGGCACGGGAGGCCTACAAGGAGGTGCCCGTCGTCATCGGTGGGATCGAGGCGAGTCTCCGACGTATCGCCCATTACGATTACTGGTCGGAGAAGGTGCGGCGCTCCGTCCTGGTGGACGCCAAGGCCGACCTGCTGATCTTCGGCAACGCGGAGCGGGCCCTGGTCGAGGTGGCCCACCGCTTGGCGAAGGGCGAACGGATCCAGGAGATCCGCGATGTGCGGGGCACGGGGTTTCTCGTGCGGGAGGTTCCGGATGGATGGGTCGAGATCGACTCGGGCCGTCTGGACGAGCCGGGGCCGGTCTGGACGCATCCCGATCCCTACGCCATGGAGCCGGTGGGGTGTGCATCCGGAGGCAGGCCGGATGGAGCCACGCCGGTCCCCGTCAGCCCGCACCGCCGCCCCCGCCGCCTCGATCGGCGGCGCTCGGTGGTGCGGCTTCCATCCTCCGAGCAGGTGCGTGCCGACCCCGTCCTCTATGCCCACGCCTCCCGCGTCTTTCACCAGGAGACCAACCCGGGCAATGCACGGGCCCTGATCCAGGGCCACGGGGACCGGGCCATCTGGCTCAATCCGCCCCCCATCCCGCTGACCACCCCGGAGCTGGATCGGGTCTACGAGCTGCCCTACGCGCGGCGTCCGCACTCGGGCTACGGGGGAGCCCGCATTCCCGCCTGGGAGATGATCCGCTTCTCCGTCAACATCATGCGTGGGTGCTTCGGGGGCTGCACCTTCTGCTCCATCACCGAGCACGAGGGGCGCATCATCCAGAGCCGCTCGGAGGGCTCCATTCTCCGCGAGGTGGAGGAGATCCGCGACCGTACCCCCGGCTTCACGGGCACCATCTCCGACCTGGGGGGGCCCACCGCCAACATGTGGCGTCTCGGCTGCAAGGACCCTGGGATCGAGTCGGCCTGCCGCAAGCTCTCCTGCGTCTACCCGGCGATCTGCCCCAACCTCCACACCGACCATGGGCCCCTGATCCGGCTCTACCGCAAGGCCAGGGCGGTTCCCGGGATCAAGCGGGTGCTGATCGCCTCGGGTCTGCGCTACGACCTGGCGGTGTGCTCCCCGGCGTACGTCCGGGAGCTGGTTACCCATCACGTGGGGGGCTATCTCAAGATTGCCCCGGAGCACACGGAGTCCGGGCCTCTCTCCAAGATGATGAAGCCCGGAATCGGCACCTATGACCGTTTCAAGGCGCTCTTCGACAGGTACTCCCGGGAGGCGGGCAAGGAGCAGTATCTGATCCCCTATTTCATCTCCGCCCACCCCGGGACGACCGACGAGGACATGCTCAATCTGGCCCTGTGGCTCAAGAGGAACGGCTTTCGGCCCGACCAGGTCCAGGCCTTCCTGCCGACCCCCATGGCCATCGCCTCGGCCATGTACCACACGGGCCTCAACCCCCTGAAACGGGTGGACCGCCGGCACGCCGAGCGGGTGAGCGTCGTCAAGGGGGCCCGTCAGCGGCGTCTCCACAAGGCCTTCCTGCGCTATCACGACCCGGAGAACTGGCCTCTGTTGCGGGAGACCCTCAAGGCCATGGGGCGCTCCGACCTCATCGGCAACGGCAAGCGCCACCTGGTCCCGGCGTTTCAGCCCGCCGGGACCGGCAAGCGTCCGGAGGGTCGACGCCGACCGGGCCTAGGGCAGGCCCCCGGTGGGACCACCGCCATGCGGCCGGTCCTCCCGGGGAGGCGTCGCGGCTGACCGCGCGGGACCCGGGGTGGCGGCCGCGCCCTGGTGATGCGCGATCGACGTCGCGGTAAGTGCGGCAGGTGGTTGGGGTAGGAGTGGCATCGCCGCGAGACCAGGGCCGGGGCGAAGCGCACGGCCATCGTCAGTGCTCGGCCTTAGGTCGTGACACGCTTCATCCACTTGAGCAGGCCGGGCTCGGATTCCCAGACGTCCCGCATCGCCTCTCGATAGAGCCAGGCCTGGTCCTCTCCCCCGGGGGTCATGCCGAACGGGCTCAACATCGGCTGCTTGATCCGCTTTCGCGTCAGGTAGTGAGGAACGCGGGGCAGCCGGCGCGCGGCGGTGCGCAGCGCTGCCCGTGCCCCCTCCTGCTGCCCCAGCCGATACAGGGCGAGCACCTCGCCGTAGGCCAGATCGGCCAGAACGTCGTCCGGGAATCGGCGCGCCAGGGCCAGGGCCTTCTCGTCCTCCCCCGCCCGCAGATAATGGTTCATGAGCTCCGCGCGCACGCCGTGGTTGTCGCTGGGATTGAGGCGCAGGAGGGCCTCCAGGGTCTCCTGCGCCCCCTCGGGCTCACCTTCTTCCATCTGGCGCAGATAGCGGCGGTACAGGAGCCGCAGCCCCGGGCGGTTTTGCTCCCTGGACCAGGGGATCTGATGGGGTGTCTCCGCGGGCAGGGCCTGGCGCAGGATCTCCCAGGCTCGCTCCAGTAGAGGACTCAGCAAGGCATGGGCGATCCAGGGGAGGACGCTTTCCGGATGCTCGTAGAGGGCGGTGGCCAGGTCGTCCAGGACGTCCAGGCTGTCGGCCACCTCCGGGTGCCCCAGTAAATAGTCGCTCCAGGCACCCTCCGACCAGACGGATCCTCCGGGCTCGGAGGCAAGGCGAGTCGAAGGCGGCTTGTGGGCGGGAAACAAGGCTCGCCACAGGGTCTCGATGCGGCGCACGGCGCTTGGGGC
Source organism: Chromatiaceae bacterium (assembly GCA_049284555.1). Lineage (GTDB taxonomy): Bacteria > Pseudomonadota > Gammaproteobacteria > Chromatiales > Chromatiaceae > Thiodictyon. The sequence continues at coordinate 7,186 of JBAPYD010000710.1, forward strand.
CTGGAGCTCCACGGGCAGGCCCCCGGCAAGATTGAGGCGCTTCGATACAGGGCCCTCGGGGGCATCGAAGAGGGGCAGCTGGCCCTCGGGCAGGCGCGCCGATGTCGGTCGCACCGGCACCGGCCGGTAGAGTGGCAGGGGCCGGGCGCAGGCGATCTTGATCCAGTCGTGCAGATCCATGAGGACCGGGTCGAGGGCGTCCGAGTGGCTGTCCACCAAGGCCTCTTGAGGGTTCTCCATGGCCTGGGCCAGGAAATCGAGGAAACCCTGCTCCGCCAGCCCGGCCCGACGAAGCCGGTGGTACCAGAAGCGCGCTCGCTTCCGGGCCACCGTGTCCTTGTGTTGGGCGGCCAGCAGCGTGATCTCCAACAAGGCCGTGCTGGGGTTGTCTGGGTCGCTGCGCAGCGCGGACTCGAAGGCCGATTGGGCACGGTCGAAGTCACCAGCATCGATGTGCATGGTGCTCAGCCGCTGCCAGGCCGCGGCCTTCAGCGGTGCACTGCCCTCCTCGCACAGGCGAGCCAGGAAGGCCCGCTTCTTCCGCCAGTGGTCCAGCCGGTCGTAGGCGTCGCACAGGACATCGAAGGCCGGCTCGAGCTCGGCGCCCAGATCCCCCAGGGGGCCCGCGAAGATGGGCTCCAGCAGGGTCACCGCCCGGCCTGGCCGATCCTGCTCTTCGAGCCAACGATCCGCGATCCTCGCCAACAGGTAGTGGGGGACCGCGTCGCAGGCCAGCGCCTCTTCTTGGTTTCTCTCGGGAAGATCGTCCAGTAGCAGCTCCCAGATCAGGTCCGTTGAAAGGGCGGGGAGGTCTTGGATACTGCCGCAGCATCGACCGTAGGGAGTCCCCGAGCCGCAGGGACAGGGGGCGTTCATCGGGGGGGTCGGTAGGGGGGTCGTCCGGTAACCATGGGCCGGTTGGGGGGTGGCGTTCCACACGGCAGTTCCCAACATGGTCGTCAGACGGCCAATCTCCACCTCGTCGAGGTCGAGCTCCCGCAGACGCAGGAGGCGGGGTATCTGCTTTCGGGCCCAGTCGAAGAACTGATCCGGACCCTTCGACGCGAGGACCTGGCGCACCGCCTCCAGGATCATCTTTTCGAACCGGTCGGTTTCCGCGGTTTCGTGCTGGAACATGGCGAGCTCCTCCAGTTGGGAGACGCTGATTCCGTTCTGGCCAGGCCCTGCTTCGCCGGCCCCACGTTCGGCGCTCGTCGGGCAGGCAGCGCTTGGCTGGACCGCGCTAAAGTGCTCGATTCCCCCGGGGCGCGTCGGGAGTGACCTCATCCCTGACTCTTCAGTCCCATTCTACCTTGCTGGGAGCGGTGGCTGTCGAGCAGCCCTCCTCGCATGCGACGCGTGCAGCGGAGCCCGTGGCACATCGCCCCGGCGTCCGGCGGTGGGTATAGTGGGGCGATTGCAGGAGTGCCATTGAGCTTCCAAGGGCGCGCAATGTCCGAGCAACGGGTCCAGATTTTCGTCTCTTCGCCGTCCGACGTGGACCACGAGCGCGCGTTGGTGAAGGACATCATCGAGGGCCTGGCCCAGGAGTACCTGCCCTACTTCAAGCTCCAGCCGGTCCTCTGGGAGGAGGAGGCGCTCACGGCGGCCCAAAGCTTTCAGGCGGGGCTGCTGCGCCCGGCCGAATGCGACATCGTCCTGGTGATGCTGTGGACCCGCCTGGGCACCCCCCTGGCGAACGATCCCTACGGGGGCATGACGGGCACCGAGTGGGAGTTCGCCGACGCGGTGGAGGCGTCCGCCAGCGCCGGACGCCCGGAGGTTCTGGTCTACAAGAAGACCACACCCCGCCTCGTTGACATCACGAACGCGGAGGCGACACGGGAGGCCCTGGAGGATCGCGGCCGTCTCGAGACCTTCTTCCGTACCCATTTCTACAACCCGGACGGCAGCTTCCGCCGGGCCTTCCGCCAGTTCGACAGCGACCGCGCCCTTCGCGAGCTGGTGGAGGGGCAGCTTCGCAAGCTGCTGAACAGGCGCATCAGCGCCGAGCGGGGCACTCTGGCGGCGGCAACCGATTGGCGCGAGAGTCCCTTTCGCCCCGAGGGCCCCTTTGATCTGGGGGACGAGCCGGTGTTCGTCGGGCGCGAGACCGAGACGCGGGAGCTGGTCTCCCGGCTGGACGCCCTGAAGGGGAGCGGCCG
>JBAPYD010000711.1:0-4607 GCA_049284555.1 Chromatiaceae bacterium
GCCTGGAGGCGCTCAAGGCCAGCGACAAGGTGGACGAGGAGCGCCTCGCCGCCATCGGCTACTGCTTCGGCGGGGCCACCGTCATGCAGCTCGCCTACGCGGGGGCCGACCTCGACGGGGTCGTGAGCTTCCACGGCTCCCTGCCCGTCGCCACCCCCGAGCAACAGAAGGCGATCAAGGCGAGCATCCTCGTCGCCCACGGGGACCAGGACGCCCACGTCCCGGCCGAGCGCGTCGCCTCCTTCAAGGAGGCCCTGGACGCCGCCGGGGCCGATTGGGAGATGGCGATCTACGCGGGGGCGAAGCACGGCTTCACCAACCCCGACGCGGGCAGCTACGGGATCGAGAGCCTCGCCTATGATCCGAAGGCGGACGCCCGCTCCTGGTCACTCATGCAGTCCTTCCTGACGGAGGTGCTGGCCCCTTGACGGGGACGGTGACCGGGATCCTCTGGCTGCGCCGGGACCTGCGACTGGCGGACAACCCGGCCGTTCAGGAGGCAAGCGCCCAATGCGATCGCCTCCTTCCCCTCTACATCCAAGCCCCCGATGAGGAGTCCCCATGGACGCCCGGGGCCGCGTCCGATTGGTGGCTGCATCACAGCCTCGCCGCCCTCGGCCAGTCCCTGTCGCAGCGGGGCAGCCGGCTCGCCCTGGCCCGAGGCGAGAGCCTCGGGACCCTGATCCGGATCGCCAAGGCCATCGGGGCCACCAGAATCTATTGGAACCGGCTGTATGACCCCGGTACCCGGGAGCGGGACAGCCGGGCCAAAGTCACCCTGCGGGAGCAGGGTCTCGTCTGCGAGAGCTTCAAGTCGCTGCTCCTGTTCGAGCCCTGGGAGATCCGCAGGGGGTCCGGGGAGCCGTACCGGGTCTACAGCGCCTTCTGGCGCCGTTGCGCCCCGGCGCTGTCCGGACTCCCGGCCCTTCCGACCCCCGTGCACCTCCCCCCGGCGCCCGATCTCCCGGGCCCCGAGCTCGGGGACCTCGGCCTCCTACCCGAAATCCCGTGGGACCAAGGGCTGCGAGAACGCTGGAGCCCGGGCGAGGACCATGCCCTGGCGCGTGCTGCCCGATTCGTCTCCGGGGGGCTTGCCAACTACGGCGAGCACCGGGACCCGCCCGCGGCCACGGGCACCTCACGGCTGTCCCCCCATCTGCACTTCGGCGAGATCAGTCCCCGCCAGGTGCTGGACCTGATCGTCCGACAGCACGGAGACCTCCAGGGGCCGGTCGCGGAGCCCTTCGTGCGGGAGATCCTGTGGCGGGAGTTCGCCTACCATCTGCTCTACCACTTCCCCGACACCCCGGAGCAGCCCTTGGATCCGCGCTTCGCTCGCTTTCCTTGGCGTGAGGAGGGCGCGGAAGGCCTGCTTCGAGCCTGGCAAAAGGGCCAGACCGGCATCCCCCTGGTGGACGCCGGCATGCGCGAGCTCTGGCACACCGGCTGGATGCACAACCGGGTCCGCATGGTGGTCGCCTCCTTCCTCACCAAGAACCTGCGCCTGCCCTGGCAGTCCGGCGCCCGCTGGTTCTGGGACACCCTGGTGGACGCGGACCTCGCCAGCAACACCCTGGGCTGGCAGTGGAGCGCCGGCTGCGGGGCCGATGCCGCCCCCTACTTCCGCATCTTCAACCCCGTGCGCCAGGGGGAGCGCTTCGACCCCGAGGGCGATTATGTCCGCCGCTGGTGCCCCGAGCTCGGCCGACTTCCGGGCAAGCATATCCACCAGCCCTGGTCCGCCCCAGGCCATGTGCTCTCGGGGGCCGGGGTCAGGCTGGGGCTGGACTATCCCCGCCCGCTGGTCGACTTGAGCCGCTCCCGCACGGAGGCGCTGGATGCCTTCGAGTCGATCAAGGCCCCCTGAGTCGATGCCCCTTGGCCCATACCGGGGCCGAGCCGGCCCCGAGCAGATCCAACGATCAGGCCCGGCGATGACGACGGCCCACGTCAGGTAGCCGGACCCGAGGACTGGCAAAGGGGGCACCAGTAGGTCGAGCGCGGATTGCGCCCCAGGCGGTCCCGCCGCACCAGGGTCCCACAGACCAGGCAGGGCAGACCCGCCCGCCCGTAGACCCAGAGCGGGCCGCGTCCATCCGAGACCTCGCGGGTGATACGGGGACCGCCCCCCAGATTGATCCGCAGCAGGCGGGCGGCCGTCCCGTAGAGATCCGAGTAGTCCGAGGAGGTCAGCTCGCCGAGGGGCTGCAGCGGTGCCCGACGTCCGAGAAACAGCACCTCCGACTTGTAGACGTTACCGATGCCGCACGCGACCCGCTGGTCCAGGAGCAGGTCCACAAGCGGCGTTTCCGGGGGGTTGAGGGCCAGGGCGCGGGCCCGAAGCCGGTCCGCCTCGGGCGTCTCGCGAGTCAGGTCGGGTCCCAGACGCCCGCGCTGGTCGCGAGACGCGAATCCCGATGTGCCCATCAGCTCCAGGTCCCTGGCGTTGAAGCAGACATAGACCCAGCCCTCCGTCTCCAGCACCAGGTCGGCTTGGTGCCTGGGCTTCTTCCAGGGATCCCGCGGGCGATACCGGTGCCAGGAGCCATACAGCCCCAGGTGACTGCGCAGGCAGAGCCCGCCCTCCAGGTCCACGTAGAGGTGCTTGCCCAGACTCCTCACCCCTCGGACCCGCTGGCCGGCCAGATCCTCCCGGGTCCTTCCCCAAATCCGAACCTGGGTCAAGCGGTGACCGCTGAGGGCCGCGCCGAGGAACCTCGCGAGCGTGTGGACGGTGTCGCCTTCGGGCATGGATTCAGACGGCAGGCGGCGAGAACGGGGCGCAGTCGAGGGTACAGCAGCGCTGGGGAGTCCGTCCGAACCGACAAAAAAAAACCCCGCGTGAGCGGGGCTAGAGAGAGGAGGACGTTGCGTTGCGAAAATTTAGACGATAGTTGGACAGTAAAGTTCCACCATGTGGATCGAAATATGGACACTTCTTCACATTTCCAGCATCGACGTGTTCGAGTGGTGGACGAATCGCTCCGTGTGTGCGATCTAAACAGACCGACCCGCCGCTGGACAGTCTGCCAGCCCCGAAGGTCCCGAGAGTGGGATGAGCGCGGGGACGACAGGCGAACGACCGACGAAAAAGGCCCCGCCAGTGGCGGGGCACACGACAAGGAGTCAAAGAGCTTCCAAAGAAGCTCCGGGTGTTGGATGATGGGCGGACTGAAAAGTTCTTCGCAATCCGACCAGAACGCCCAGGGTTATTCTGGCTCGGGTTGCGATCGGATTCGAAAGGGCCCGATCAGGGCCCATGCGTCATCGGATACGACCCCAGACGACCAGACCCGACGGCACCTCAGACTTGGGAGGGGCATGCCGTTTCGACCAAGCGCCCCGGGGCCTGGTACTTGTTTTTCTTTCCAGTAGCGCCATGAATTGGCGATGGACTGTTGAGTCTGGATCCCCTCGAAGCCCCTAGAGACCTCTGGGATATCCCTACGCAATCACCAACGCCCCGCCGACGTACCAGGTTCGCGCGGGGCACGACACCGAAACTACAAGGAGCAGGCATTCATGCCGATTACGATTAGCGGCGACACCTTAGCCTTAGACAAGGCAATCCGCCAGCAAATCGAGAGCGAGGCAGAGCGGCTCGCCGAGCGCTTCCCCGAGGAGCGCATTGAGGCCCGGGCGCGCATCAGCGAAGAGTTCGACCAACTCCACGGCCACCGCGTCCGCTGCGAGTTGAGGGCCGACCTCGGTCAAGGCCGCCAACTGGTCATTCGCGACGCGCGCAAAGATGCCTCCGAGGCAATCCGGGAGGTGTTCGTGGCGGCTCGCCGCAATGTCAGGCAGCTGCGGCGACGCGTGATCGCGCCCCTCGGATCTCGGGCGCTGTCTGCGGGGGCCGCGGCGGGCGTCTAAGCCGTGTGCTCGGGGGCGGCGAAGAGCACGCCCCCCCAAGTAACCGCCGAACCAAGTAACCGCCGAAATTGACCGCCGAAACCGGGATGCAGAGCGGGCTAACGGTGGACGAAGAAGGGATTCCCCTTGTGACTTAGGATCGCTCCCTGGGCCAGGATCTGCTCGACCCTCATATCCTCCCGAGTCTTGTCCCCCTCCCGATACTTGCGTCCGTTGATCAAGACGAATCGGCGGCTCGGCTCCTTGTCGTAAACATGGACCGTCATCAGGTAAGGAGGGAGATCCGCCTCTTGGGCGGGTGTCAGACGCAGGCTCTCGGGATCCTCCGTGATGGCGCTTGACTGAGCAGGCTTCGACTGAGCCTTGGCTGAGACCTTCTCGGCAGTTGGACCCGATCGCACCTCCCGCTTGAAGCTCTCGATATCCGCAATCAGGTCTCGGGGCACCGGGGTGGGGGCCGGATCGTAGTATTCCTCCTCCCATGGCTCGATATACTCGGCCTCCATCTGGCGTTGCATCTCCATCTCCGCCTCGTAATCGGAGGCGTTGGAGTGCGGCAAGTCCCAGGCCTGCGAGGCCTGATCCTCGACCACGCGCGCGGGTGGAGCGCGCTCCGTCTGCCTCAGGGGGGGCGGCTCGATCAGTGGTTCCGCGGCCTGACCGGCGGCGTTAGCCGGATCCTTGGGCAGCGCTCGCGACGGAACCGGCGCGAGGTTGCTCGCGGGCCCCTGCCG
>JBAPYD010000712.1:0-2459 GCA_049284555.1 Chromatiaceae bacterium
CTCCTGGAGCGCGGCGGGGAGGTCCACGAGGTCCTGTACCAGCTCGCCAGAGGACTCAAGCAGTTCGTCCAAAGCCGGGAGTACCGCGAGCAGCGCCGCATCTCCCGCCTGGTCAAGACCGCCCAGCGCCAGGCCTTGGCGTTGAAAGGCCGGGTACGCCCCCAGTCGGCCATCGCGCGCGACCTGCAGCTGACCAGTGCCGGCATCCGATCCGTCTCCCAGCTGCGCCTGCACGACCCGAGCCTGGACGCCACGGACGGCCGAATCGATGCAGCGGACGGGCCGGATATCCCCCTGTCCAGCATCGCCCTCCTGGTCTCCCAGTCCGAGATCGACTTCCGCACCCTGCAGCACCACATCACCGACCTCCTGGACCGGCACGAGCAGATCACCATTGCGGACCTACTCGCCCGGTTCCCCGCCGAGCAGGGGCTTGGGAGCGTGGTCGGGTACCTGGCCATCGGGGTCCGCGAGGGTGTGGTGTCGGAGGGGACGGAGCGGGTGGTTTGGCGCGGCCTGGATGAGGTCGAGCGCACCGCGCGCATCCCCCGCATCTTCTTTCTCAGAGCCAACGCCCACAGCAGGGGGCGGGAGGAAGCATGACATCCAGTGAGGATGCGGTCGAGCTGGGGGCAGTTCAGGGGGCGGGCGAGGTGGATGCGCTCGACGCGCAGGGAACCGGGCTCTATCCAGGAGACACCGGGCTCCTGCCCGAGGCCGCACGCCGCGTCCTGGTCCAGCTCCTCTCCGGGCCCAGCCTGGAGCGCCAGCGCCACCCGCGACTCTGGCCCGCGCTGCTGCAGCACGAGGACCAGGTCCGCTCCAGGCTCGCAGATCTGTTCCTCGACCTGATCCTCGACCCCGAGCGTGGCGTCGCCTTCACCCGGCAGGCCGACACCGGCGAGCTGGAGGTACCTTTGCTGTTGCGCCGCTCGCCCCTGACCCTTCTCGACTCGGTGCTACTCCTGTACCTGCGCCAGGTCCTGGTGGATGCCGAGCTGCACGCCACCCCCGCCCTGGTGGACCGCGAGGAGCTGGCGGAGCAGCTTCGGCTCTACGAGCCAGCGGATAACACTGACCGCGCCGGCTTCGCGAAGCGGATCGGCAACGCCATCGAAAAGGCCAAGAAGAACAGCTTGCTTACCCCCCTGCGCGGCAACCCAGACCGCTTCGAGGTCGCTGCCAGCCTCAAGCTGATCTTCGATGCCGAGGAGGTCGCTCAATTGACCAGGCTCTATGCCGCCATGGCCCAAAGCGGGCCCGACGCTGCCGCGGTCGAGCCGCCGGAGGATGACGCATGAACGCCCCAATCCCCCTGCCCCGCAACCTCGACCTTCTCGCGGCGGACAGCGAGCGGCGCGAGCAGATGCGGCTCACCCGCCTGACGCTCCTCAACTGGGGGACCTTCTGCGGACTGCATGAGATCCCGATCGCCCCGCAAGGGTTCCTCTTCGTCGGCCGCTCCGGCTCGGGCAAGTCGACCCTGCTCGACGCCTTCACCACCCTGCTCATCCCGCCGCGCTGGTCGAGCTTCAACGTGGCCGCGCGCGACGGCGAGCGCGGGCGAGCCGACCGCAACCTGGTCACCTACGTGCGCGGGGCCTGGGCGGACCAATCCAGCGCCGAGACCGGCGAGATCGCCTCCCAGACCCTGCGCCCCAAGACCACCTGGTCGGCCCTCGCCGCCGAATATCGCAACGGGCTGGGCAAGGTCGTAACGCTGCTCCAGGTGCTGTGGATTCGCGGGACCTCCAACGCCAGCGCGGACCTGCGCCGGCACTACCTGATCGCGGAGCGGTCCTTCGACGTCCGCCGCGAGCTGGCTGACTTCGCCAAGGACCTGGATATCCGAGCCCTCAAGCGCGCCCTGCACGATTGCCATCACTTCGCCGAGTACGAACGCTACGGGGAGCGGCTGCGCCTGCACCTGGCGATCGAGTCGGTGATGGCGCTCAAGCTCCTGCACAAGACCCAGTCAGCCAAGAACCTCGGCGATCTGAACGCCTTCCTGCGGGAGTTCATGCTGGACCCGCCCAGGACCTTCGAGGTCGCCGACCGGCTGGTCCAGGAATTCGTCGAGCTGGATCAGGCCCACCAGGCCGTGGTGACGGCGCGCCAGCAGATTGATGTCCTGGCGCCGGCCCGGGAGGCTCACCGCGCTCACCAGGAGACCCGCACGGAGCGGCTCGGGCTGGACCTCGAGCTGGCCAACCTGGAGCCCTACCTGAGGCTGCGCCGGCAGGGGCTTCTGGAGACGGAGCTTGCCCAGCTTGCAACCGAGGACTTGGTGCTTGCCGGGCGCGAGTCGCAGGAGGTGGCCCAGGTCGATCGTGAGCGCGATGCCTTGGCCCTGCTGGAGACCCGCCACCGCGCCCGAGGCGGCGAGCGCATCGAGGCCCTGGAGCGGGATCTCGACGAGGCCGGTCGCGAGCGGGATAAGCGCTCGCGCTACCGTGACG
>JBAPYD010000713.1:0-11366 GCA_049284555.1 Chromatiaceae bacterium
GGTCCAGATAGGGCTGCATCGGTTCTCCGATCCAGGGACAAAGGGCCTCAAGCTAACCGCACCGGCTCGCCCGGTCAAACCGTGTGCCCGGCGGACCGCTCGCCAGCGGAGGGTCGAGCGGTCCGCCGGCGTATCAGATCGTCGCGGGCCCCAGCAGCAAAGGTCGACCGTGCATCTCGGGCGGAATCGGCAGCCCCATGAGGGCCAGAACCGTCGGGGCGAGGTCCTTGATGCCGCCGTCGGTGGAGAGCCGCGAGGGGACCTCGTCCACGATCAGGCAGGGCACCGGATAGGTGGTGTGCTGGGTGTGCGGGTCGCCGGTGACCGGGTCCACCATCTCGTCGCAGTTGCCGTGATCGGCGGAGAGGATGACCGAATAGCCGCTCTCCACCGCGGCGTCCAGGACCCTGCCGACCTCCCGGTCGAGCACCTGGACCGCCTCGATCACCGCCTCGCGCACGGCCGTGTGGCCCACCATGTCCCCGTTGGCGAAGTTCGCCACGATGAAGGGAAAGGCGCGACTCTTCAGGGTCTCCACCAGGGCATCGGCGAGCTGCGGTGCGCTCATCTCCGGCTGCAGATCGTAGGTGGCGACCTTGGGCGAGGGGATCAGGAGCCGCTCCTCGCCGGGGAAGGGGTCGTCCCGCCCGCCGTTGAAGAAGAAGGTGACGTGGGCGTACTTCTCGGTCTCGGCGGCGTGGAACTGGGGAAGCCCGTTGTCGCTCAGGATCTGACCCAGGGTGATCTTGGGGGTGTCGTGGTCGAAGGCGAAGGGCAGTCCAAACCAGGGGTCGTACTCCATCATGCAGGTCACCGTGACCCCGGTGACCCCGCGCCGGTCGAACTTGTCGAAATCCTTGCGGCAGAAGGCGGAGACTGTCTGGCGGGGACGGTCCTTGCGGAAGTTGAAGTGGATGACCTGATCCCCGTCTCGGATCAACTCCGCTCCATCCAGCACGGTCGGGCGGATGAACTCGTCGTCCTCGTCCGCCGCATAGGCCGCTTCGATGGCGGCCCGGGCATTCTCGGCACGGCGCCCCTCCCCGTCCACCATGGCCCGCCAGGCGAGCTCGGTGCGATCCCAGCGGTTGTCCCGATCCATGGCGTAATAGCGGCCGATGACGGTGGCGAAGCGCCCCCCGGTCGCCTCCAGGGCCTCGTTGAGACAGTTGAGGTAGCTCAGGGCCGAGCGTGGCGGGGTGTCGCGCCCGTCGGTGATCATGTGCACCATCGGGGTCGCCCCCTCGCGCTTGCACAGCTTGATGAGGGCGACCAGGTGCTGGACATGGCTGTGCACGCCCCCGTCCGAGACCAGGCCCATCAGGTGGACGGGGCGGCCCGACGCGGCGGCCGCGCGCACCGCATCCAGGAGCTCCGGCTCCCTGTAAAAGCTGCGATCGGCGATGGCGTCGTTGATCAGGACCAGGTCCTGGCGCACGATGCAGCCGGAGCCGATGGTCATATGTCCGACCTCCGAATTGCCCATCTGCCCGTCCGGCAGCCCCACCGCGGACCCGGAGGCCATCAGGGCGCAGTGCGGATTCGAGCCGAAATAGCGGTCGAAGTTGGGGGTCTCGGCGAGGGCGATCGCGTTGTTGGCCTTGCTCGGGTTGGTCCCGAAGCCGTCGAGGATGATCAGGATCACCGGGCGACGGGGGACCTTCTTCATAGGGTCGATCATGGGGGCATCCTAAGTCAGCAGGTTGGCGCCTAGACTCCTGAAGATGGCGCCGAGGTCGCTCGAAAGCGAGAGTCTATCTCCACCAGCGCGAGCGGTGGGCGGTGGGCGAATCACCCCCGCGGCGGGAAGGGTCCCAGCGCTGCAGAAACGTCTTGGATGAGTTAGGTCAAGAGACCGTTCGGCACCGCGGGAAAGTCGCATGGAACTGCCGTAACATTCCCAGTTTCGGGGCGCCCCCCAAAGCCGGTGAGGTCGCGCCTACGGATGCCACGCGGATCGCGAAACGCCGCGGCCCTGAACGCCGCCCACAGAGACGCCGGCCAAGTACCAGAGGGCCCCGAGCGGGCTCGCGGAGGAACCATGCAGAGTGATCGAATCATCGCGTTCGTCATGGCCGGAGGCCAGGGCTCACGGCTCCAGCCCCTGACGGCGGCCCGCTCCAAGCCCTCGGTCCCCTTCGGAGCGCGCTATCGCATCGTCGACTTCGTCCTGAGCAACCTGGTCAACTCCCAGATCCAGACCATCTATCTGCTGGTCCAGTACAAGTCCCAGGCCCTCATCGAGCACGTGCGCAAGGCCTGGACCATCTCGCCGCTGTTCCAGAATCAGTTCGTCACCGTGGTGCCGCCCCAGATGATGATCGGCGAGCACTGGTTCCAGGGCACCGCGGACGCGGTCCATCAGAACCTGAACCTCATCGAGGAGCACCGTCCCGACCTGGTGGCCGTCTTCGGGGCCGATCACATCTATCGCATGGATATTCGCCAGATGGTGGAATTCCACAAGGCGCGCAACGCGGACGTGACCATCGCCGCCCTGCCCGTGCCCTTGCGGGATGCCAGGGGCTTCGGGGTCATCGCCGCCGATGCCGAGGGACGAATCCAGGCCTTCGAGGAGAAGCCCGCCAATCCCACGCCCATGGCGTCGGATCCCACCCAGGCCTTCGCCTCCATGGGCAACTACGTCTTCACCACGGAGGTGCTCACCCGGGCCCTGCGGGAGGCCCAGGAGGCCGGCGAGACCGATTTCGGTCAGCATGTCCTGCCGCGGCTGCTGCGCAGCCACCGGCTGTTCGCCTACGACTTCGCCACCAATGAGATCCCGGGGATCCAGCCCTATGAGACGCGGGTCTATTGGCGCGACGTCGGCAGCATCGACGCCTACTTCGAGGCCCACAAGGACGTGCTGGGCGCCGAGCCCACGTTCGATATGTTCAACCCCCAGTGGCCAGTGTATTCGAGCAGCTACCAGGGTCCCGTGGCCCGGGTCCTCGGCGGCAACCTCAAGAACAGCCTGCTCGGGGCCGCGACGGTCATCCACGACGGCAGCGAGATCACCAACTCCATCATCCGCCGGGAGGCGGTCATCGAGGAGGACGTGGTCCTCGAGGACTGCATCATCATGGATTATGTGCGCGTGTGCCGGGGGGCGCGCCTGCGCAACGTCATCGTGGATCGGCACAACATCGTGGAGGCCAAGGACGTCATCGGCTTCGACTCGGAGCGGGACCGCCAGCGCTACACGGTGAGCGCCGGGGGCGTCACCGTGGTCCCGAGCGGCCGGGTAAGCTACTTCGCGCGGGATACCCGCGGCTCCGGCAGGGGCGGCTACGCCGAGTAGTCCCCCCGGGGATCAGCCGGGGCGGGTCCGCGGGTCGAGCAGCCCGTAAGCGAGATCCGTGGCACCGTTGACCAGAACGTAGGTCAGGCTGATGAGCAGCACCGCCCCCTGCACCACCGGATAGTCGCGCTGCTGGATGGCCTCCACCAGGAGGCTCCCCAGCCCCGGCCAGGCGAAGACGGTCTCGGTGATCACGGCCCCGGCGAGGAGCGCCCCGAGCTGAAGCCCGATGAGGGTCAGGATGGGAAGCCACGCGGTGCGCAGGGCATGGCCCCAGAGGACGGCGACAGGGCCGAGGCCCTTGGCCCGGGCGGTGCGCACATAGTCCTCGTTGAGCACCTCCAGGACGCTGGCCCGCACCATTCGGGCGAGGACGGCCGCCAGGCCCGTGCCCAGGGTGAGGGCCGGGAGGACCAGGCTCGACCAGCCGTCCCGCCCGCTCACCGGCGTCCATCCCAGCCAGAGCGAGAAGAGCAGGATCAGCAGCGGCCCGAGCCAGAAGTTGGGAATCGCCGCTCCGATCAGCGAGACGGTCATCGCGGCCCTTTCCAGGGTCCCGCCCCGGTGCTGGGCCGCCAGGACCCCCAGCGGCAGGGCGATCAGCACCGCGAGGACGAGCGCCGCCAGGGCGAGCTCCAGCGTGGGACCGGCGCGCTCCAGGAGGAGATCCAGGACGGGGCGCCGATCATGCAGCGAGGTGCCGAGATCCAGACGGGCCACCCGGCCGAGATAGCCGAGGTATTGCTCCGCGAGGGGCCGGTCCAGTCCCAGGACCGCCCGCAGGGCACCCCGGTCCGCGGCGCTCGCCCCCTCCCCCAGCATCACCTCCACCGGATCTCCCGGGACCAGATGGATCAGCAGGAAGACCAGGGTGCAGACCCCGAAAACCGCCAGGGCCGCCGAGCCCAGGCGGGCGAGGAGCACCTCAATCAAGGTCGACGCCCTCGGGGCGAATCTCCACCGGGGTCCCCGCGGAGACCAGATCGAACAGCTCCATCAGATCCCGGTTGCGCATCCGGATGCAGCCGTGGGATCGGGGCTCACCCATGGGCTCCTCGTCCGGGCAGCCGTGGATATAGATGAAGCGGCGCAGGGTGTCGACGCAGCCGCCCCGGTTGTGCCCCGGCTCACAGCCCGTGAGCCAGAGGATGCGGGTCAGTATCCAGTCCCGATCCGGGTGGGCGGCGCCGAGCCCCGGATCGAAGACCTCCCCGGTCGGTCGGCGACCCCGAAACACGGTGCCCTCGGGGCATCCGGCGCCGATCCGGATGCGTATCCGGTGCAGGCCCCGGGGGGTACAGCCGCTACCGTTGCGCTCCCCGGGACCGTTCAGCCCCGTTGAAACCCGATAGGAGGCCAGGACCCGGTCGCCGTCCAGCAGGGCCAGGGTCTGGGTGGCGATGTCCACCCGGATGCGACGCGACGCGCTCATGGGGAGGATGATGCCACCGTCGGCGCGGGGCCGGCCAACCGAAGCCCGACGTCCGCCAGTCCATCGAAGTTGCCGTCGGCCGCGAGGGAGTAACCCTCCACCTCCGGACGAAACGCGGCGATCTGGTCCTCGTACCAGAGCCCCAGGTACGGTAGATCCTCGTGCAGCCGGGCCGCGAGGGTCCGGTAGATTGGGGCCTGGTCCGCCAGCCTGTACTGAGCCCGAGCCTTCTCGATTAGCCGGTCGGCCTCCGCGGACATGTAACGGCCCCGATTGGCCCCCACGGGTGGCACCGAGGCGCTATGGAAGGCATAGCGGAAGATATCCGGGAGCCGGATCCCCACCCAGGTAAGGAGGAAACACTGGAAGCGTCCGGCCTTCACGTCCCCGAAGAAGGTCCCCCAGTCGTGGCTCTGGATCCTGAGCCGGATCCCCGCCTCCGCCACTTGGGCCTGGATCGCCGTCGCCAGCCTTACCCGGAAGGGATCGCTGGTGGTCTTGAGCGTAACGGTGAGGGGCCGCTCAGGCGTGAACCCCGAGGCGTCGAGCAGGGCCCTGGCCCGCTCCGGGTCATGGTCGTGGGGCGCAAGCCCCGGGTGTCCCGCCCAGTGCTCCGCCGGGAACAGGGACTCCGCGAGTCGAGCGCGACCGTTGAACAGGTGACGGACCAGGGCCTGGCGGTCGATCGCATGGGCGAAGGCCCGCCGCACCGCCAATAGGCCGGTCGAGGGATCCGCGAGGTTGAAGCCCAGGTAGGAGAAATTCACGCCGGAACGCGATTCCACCCGCACCACGCCGCGCCCGTCCAGATAGCCCACCAGCTCCGGGCTCAAGTCGTTCTGGAGCATGTGGATCTCGCCCCGCAGCAGCTTCATGACGCGGACATTGGGGTCCTTGACTTGGATGAGCTCCAGCACCTGGCCATCCCGCCGCCGCTCCAGGCGCAGGCAACCCGGCTCCGGCCGCTCCAGCACCCGAAACGGACCGCTCCCCAGGGCATGCTCCGCGAATGGCCGGCCCGACGCGATGGCGGCGGCAGGGAGGATGCCGATCCCGAGATAGGCGGGGAACAAGGGGTCCCGCTCGTGGAGCACAAACTCCACCCGATCCTCGTGGGGCACCCGGACCTCCCGGATCAGGGACAGCAAGGCCCGATGGGGCGAGCCCGTCGCCGGCTCCAGCACGGAGTCATAGGTGGCGGCCACGTCCGCGGCAAGCAGCCGGGTCCCGTCGCTGAACTCGCGGCCCGCCTCACCCAGATCGAAGCGGTAATGGGTGGGCGAGAGGACCTCCCAGCGCGCGATGCCGGACACCGGCAACCCCTGCGCGTCAAGCTCCACGAGCCGGGTGTAGAGGAGCCGATTGACCCGCTCCGAGGCGGCATCCGTCGCGAGCCGCGGGTCCAGGTTGCGGGGACCGTTGGCCACCCCGAAGCGCAGCACCCCGTCGGCCGTGCCGGCACCCCGACGGCAACCCCCGAGACCGGCGAGCAGCAGCGGACTCAGCAGGACCTCTCGGCGCTTCACGGATCCAGCCCCGACCCTTCGCGCGCCTCGTTAGTCCTGGCCGAAAAGCAAACCCTGCGCTGGCCGCCGAAGCCGGCGCATTGCCGCCTCACGGGCCCTTCACTATGCTTGGCGCACGGCCGCAACGAATCCATGGCAATCGAGTCAGCTCAACAATGCAGCGCCAGACGACCGCGGGCTTTCTTTCCGTCGATGACTATCTCGCGGGCGAGCTCGAGAGCCAGGTGCGTCACGAGTACGTGGACGGCGAGGTCTACGCGATGGTCGGGGCGAGCGACCGGCATGGGCTGATCGCGGGCAATCTACACAGCGCCCTCAATCTGCGCCTCCCAGATCGCTGCCAGGTCTTCATCTCGGACATGAAGGTCCGCATCCAAGCGGCCGAACGGGATATCTTCTACTATCCGGACGTCCTCGTCTCCTGCGATCCTCGCGATCGCGAGCCCTACTATCGCCAATATCCCTGCCTGGTCGCCGAGGTCCTCTCGCCCCACACGGCGCGCCTGGACCGCTTCGAGAAATTCCTGTTCTACCGGCAGCTGGATAGCCTGCAAGAGTATCTCCTCATCTCCCAGGACTACCGCCAGATCGAGGTCTTCCGCCGCTCCGATCAATGGCAAGGCACCCGCTTCACCTCGGGCGAGGTCCCGCTGCGCTCAATCGATCTCACCGTCACCATCGACGAGATCTACCGGCGCACCGATCGCTAATCCCGCATGAGGAATGTTCCCATTACCACCGTCAGGACTTCTTCACCCGTCGCGTACCAGAGCGTACCCCGAAACATCCAGCCGCACGCTGAGCTGGCCTTGAGCCGAGCGGCGCCGCAAGATCCTTCGACTGCGTGCGCTTTTGGCACGCTGACTGGTACTGCGCGCATGGGAGCGCACCGAAAGCCGATCGACGAATAAGAAGGGACGCGCCCCCTCCATGTCGTAGACCAGGTCGAGAAGTGGCTCAGTGGCACACCGCAGTTCTGCGCGGATGCTGATCTTCGTATGCTGCTCCTCTGGCTTGATCTTGAGAGTCCGTAGGCTCCTCAACTGCGCCCCCGCGTCATTGATCATTCGTTTCAGATCGCTCTGCATGTGCGATCCAGCCACTGCGGGCGTCGTGGCCTCGTAGTAGAAGGCCTTGACGTCTTCTCTACTGCGCTCCTGCTCGAGCTCCTCCTCCAAGCTAGGAAGGGCTGCAATCACTCGTTCATAATGAGCAATTTTTTCTGCACTCTCGGCGATCGATTTCTCCAGCGCGCTCACCCGAACGAGCCAGGGCCATCCAAATCCAGTCACAATCGCAAAGAAGGTCAGCAAGATAAGCGCCCAGGCGAGACGGCAGTATCGCTTGTTCTGCTTAATTTCCATGAAGGTAGCTATGCGAGACGCCTTGCCGTTGCTGGCTCCCATTGGAAGAAGCGGCGGCATCTGCTTGCCGATGAATACTTCGCTCACCCAGCAGGCACTTGGGTGATGAGGTTATTTCGGATTGGTATCCCCAAGGGATACACGCGATCAAGTGCTTGATGAGGCGATCTAAATCGCCCGATGCAGCGGGAGCGCGTTGCACCTACGCGCCATGACCACTTGCTGCGAGACTTTCATGTTACCGAACTTCGGAAATTTTTCCACCCCGCACATTCTCCAGCCGGCCTCGAAGCCGGCTTTGAATCGTAGACGCGGGAAGCGCTGATTTATTGCGCTTCCCGCGTGCGTGCCAAGGGGAACGCGCCATTCTCGATCGCCGTAAGCCCTTGACAATTGAACGTCTCAAGACTCGCGCGTTTCGGGCCCCAAGGTGCCCCGGTTGATCCGCCGGAGAGCGGCTTGTAGCGCCCCGAGCGTTGAGGACGAACATTTGCGTCGCACCGCTGACGGAACCGCCACCCGATCCTCAAGGGTGTTGTTGAGCCCATCCCGGCCTGTCGAAGAGCGCCATGGACTCCACGTGCGCGGTGTGGGGGAACATGTCCATGACCCCGGCGGCCCTCAGGCGGTAGCCCAGTCCGTTCACCAGTCGATCCGCGTCTCGGGCCAGGGTGGTGGGGTAGCAGGACACATAGAGGATGCGCTCGACACCCAGTCGCGACAGCCAGTCCAGCACCTGGAGAGCGCCGCTACGGGGCGGATCGAGCAGGGCCTTGCCGAAGCGCTCCCGGGTCCAGGACTGTCCGTCCAGCTCCCCATAGAGGTCCGCGGCGGCGAATCTGACGTTGGCGATGCCATTGGCTCGGGCGTTCTGCGCCGCCCGTGACACCAGACCGGGATCCCCCTCCACCCCGAGCACCTCTTGGGCTCGGCGGGCGAGGGGGAGGCTGAAGTTGCCGAGGCCGCAGAACAGGTCCAGCACCCGCTCATCCGGCTGGGGATCCAGCAGATCCAGGGCCTGATCCACCATGAGCCGGTTGAGCTCCAGATTCACCTGGGTGAAATCCGTGGGCTCGAAGGCGATCCGCACCTGATGGTGCGGCAGGTCGTAGTGCAGATCGATCCCCTGGCCTGGCAGGGGCCGGACGCTGTCCGCCCCACCCTCCTGGAGATAGATATGAAGACCCTCCCGATCCGCCAGGCCCTGCAAAAGGTCCAGGTCGGCGGAGCTGGAAGACGCCATGACCCGAAAAACCAGGACGCAGGGGGTGTCGCCCATGGCCATCTCAATCTGGGGCACCTGATCCCGGATGCTCAAGGCATCGACCGTCGCGGCAAGGGTGCCGAGCCGTTCCCCCACCGTCGGATGCAACACCTCGCAGCGGCCGAGGTCCGCGAGAAAGGAGCTGCCGCGCTCGCGAAATCCGACCAGGGTGCGGCCCTTCTTCTCCACGTACCGGACCCCGAGCCGGGCCTTGCGCCGGTAACCCCAGGATCCGGCGGTCAAGGGGTCCAGCCAGCGCTCGGGCTGCACCTTGCCGATGCGGGCGAAGACGTCCGCCAGGGTCTCCTGCTTCATGCGGATCTGGGCCGAGGTCTCCAGATGCTGGAGCGAGCAGCCGCCGCAGACCCCGAAGTGGGGGCAGCGCGGGGTGACCCGCTCCGGCGAGGCACGCAGCACCTCCACCGTCGTCCCCTCCTCGTGGCGACGCTTCTTGCGGGTGTAGCGGAACCGGACCCGCTCCCCGGGCAGGGCCCCGTCCAGAAAGACCGCCTTGCCGTCGAAATGGGCGAGGCCCCGGCCCTCGTGGGTCAGGGACTCGATCTCCGCCTCGAAGAGGCCCTCGGGGAGTGACTTGCGCTTCTTGGACAATCGCGTGATGCGCCGATCAGGCTGGGAAGACGCCGGTGGAGAGATAGCGGTCCCCCCGGTCGCAGACGATGACGACGATCACCGCCCCCGAGACCTCGGTGGAGAGCCGCAGGGCGGCGGCGACGGCGCCGCCCGAGGAGATGCCGGCGAAGATACCCTCCCTCGCGGCCAGGGCCCGGGCGATCTCCTCCGCCAGGGTCTGGGAGACGTCGATGATCCGGTCCACACCCGCGGGGTCGTAGATCTTGGGCAGATAGGCCTCGGGCCAACGGCGGATCCCCGGGATGTTGGACCCCTCCTCGGGCTGCACCCCGACGATCTGGACCGCCGCGTTCTGCTCCTTCAGATAGCGCCCGGTGCCCATGATGGTCCCCGTGGTCCCCATGGAGCTCACGAAATGGGTGATGCGCCCCTGGGTGTCCCGCCAGATCTCGGGGCCCGTGGTCTCGTAATGGGCGGCCGGGTTGTCCGGGTTGGAGAACTGGTCCAGCCGCAGCCCCTCGCCACGCGCCTCCATGGCCTTCGCCAGATCGATGGCCGCCTCCATGCTCCCCGCGCGCGGGGTCAGGATGATCTCGGCGCCGTAGCTCCGCATCACTGCGCGACGCTCCACGCTCATGTGCTCCGGCATGATGAGCACCATGCGATAGCCCATGATGGCGGCCGCCATGGCAAGCGCGATCCCCGTGTTTCCGCTGGTGGCCTCGATCAGGGTATCCCCGGGCCGGATGGTGCCCCGCTCCTGGGCCCGTCGAATCATATGGAGTGCCGGGCGGTCCTTCACCGACCCCGCCGGGTTGCTGCCCTCCAGCTTCGCGAGGATCAGGTTGTCGGTATCCCCCGGCAGACGCTGGAGGCGCACCAGCGGCGTATTGCCGACGAAGTCTTGGATGGTCGGATAGGACATCGGGGGCCTGCTGTCTGGGATGCGGTCGGTCAGGGTCGCCCCCGGAAGGGCACGTTCCTGTGATTGTGCCTGAGGCCGGGTGGCCAACCAAGTCGCGGCGCGCCGGAGGACGGACCCCAAAGACCTGGACGTCCGCCGAGGCATCTCGCTACAGTGACCCGAATCGAACGCGTTAGGACGTGCCATGAGCGAGATCCAAGCAAAGCCAGACCTCCCCCAACTCCCCGCCCGGGACGACGCGGCGGCCCTTGCCAGCGCCGGAGGGGACGAGCAGCTCGCCGCCGAGCTCTTCGAGGCCCTGCTGGAGGGGCTGCCCGGCGAGATCGAGGACCTGCGCGGCTGTCTCGAGGAGTCGGACTGGCCCGGCCTCGCCGAGCACGCGCACCAGGTGCGGGGGGCCACGCGCTACTGCGGCGTGCCCGCCCTGGACGAGGCCATCGAGGCCCTGGAGCGGGCAGCCAGGATCGGGGACCCGATCCTGACCCGCGAGAACTTCGCCCGGGTCGAGCTGGAGGTCGATCGCTTGAGCGGCGGCGCGGTCTAGACCGCCTCCGGTCCCGCAGGAGAGGACGACGGCCGTCGACCCCGGGCCCAGGCCCGTAGCGCTGCCCGCGGCACACGGGGACCTTCCCTCAGCTGGTCGATTGGCCCGATACCGCGGGTCTTCGGACCTCGACCCCGATCAGGGGGTGGGGGCGGCCATCCCGGGTCACCACCCGGTTCCAGGGTACCAACCCGACCGACAAGGCATCCGCCAGGCGCGCCCGGGCATAGGGATCCAGCCAGACCTCGACGACGCATCGGAAGCCGCCGACGCCATAGCCGTCGTTCCCCTGGACCCGCAGCCGATAGCCGGCCCGGGGAATCAGCCGCTCCGATGCGCACTGGGCGAGTAGCTCCGAGAGCACGACCGCCAGACCCTCACGGTCGAGCGGCTCCCGCGATCGCGAGCCGCTCCAGGTC
>JBAPYD010000714.1:0-3990 GCA_049284555.1 Chromatiaceae bacterium
CGGCGGGGCGCCAGGGCGCTGGCCTGCTGTTGCCAGTCGATCCGTCGGGCGGACAGGACCTCGCTGGAGTAGACGACCGCCGGGATCCCCAGGGCGCTGAAATGGATACGGCCGCAGCAATCGGGTCCGGCCCCCGTGAACAGACCCTGCTTGAGGCCGATGAAGCTCAGCGTGGCCTCGGCCCGCACCGCCGTCCCCAGGATGGCCCCGGTGTCGGCGTGCAGACCCGAGGGGATATCGATGGCCAGCACCGGGAAGCGGGCGCGGTTGACCGCCTCCACCGCCTGGGCCCAGGGGCCCTCGAGGGGACGCTCCAGGCCGGTGCCCAGGAGGGCGTCCACGATGACCCCCGGGCGGGCCGGAAGCGACCCAAAGGGATCGAATCGCCCGCCCCCGTCCCGATAGGCGGCGAAGGCCCGGGCGGCGTCCCCGGTGAGACACGCGGGGTCGGCGAGTTGGAGGACCTTGACCGAGAGGCCGTCGGCGTGGGCCAGCCGGGCGACGACATAGCCATCGCCCCCGTTGTTCCCCGCCCCCGCCATCACCGTCAGGTCGCGGTGTCCCGGCCAGCGGGTGCGCAGGAGCTGGTAGGCGGCGGCCCCGGCCCGCTCCATGAGCGCCATCCCCAGGATCCCGTGGACCTCGATGGCGGTCCGGTCCAGGGCGCGCACCTGGGCCGCCCTGTAGAGGGCATGGGGGAGATGGGGCGAATCGGGCATGGCTCGCGTCATGGCGAGACCCGCGCCTGGCCGCGACCCGATGCCGGCTCGGTGGAATCCCCCGCCGCGTCCGCTCGGGACCCCGGCTGCCCGTCCCTGAACAGCTCGACCACATCCAGCCAGGCCTGGGCCTTGACTTGGATCTCATTCGACTCGGAAGCGAGCTGCGAATCCGCCACGAGACCGCCCCCTGCCCAGAACCACAGGCGACGTCGGGCGAAGACGGCGGTGCGGATTGCGATGTTGGTGTCCATGGACCCATCGAAGCCCAGGTAGCCGATGGCCCCACAGTAAATGCCGCGGCGCTCCCCTTCCAGCTCCTCGATGACCTCCATGGCGCGGATCTTGGGGGCGCCGGTGATCGAGCCCCCGGGGAAGGCCCCCCGCAGGAGGGAGAGGGCGTCCTGGCCCGGCGCCAGTCGGCCCGTGATGGTGCTCACCAGGTGATGGACACCCGCGAAGGTCTGCACCTCGAACAAGGACCCGACCCTGACGCTCCCGACGGCGCAGGTGCGTCCCAGATCGTTGCGCAGCAGGTCGACGATCATCAGGTTCTCCGCCCGATCCTTCGGGCTGGCTCGCAGACCCTCGGCCAGGGCCAGGTCCTCCTCTGGCGTTGCGCCCCGGGGGGCCGTCCCCTTGATGGGGGAGGTCTCCACCAGACCATCGCGCACCCGCAGGAAGCGCTCCGGGGAAGCCGAGAGGACCACCCCCGCCGGCGTATTCAGGAAGGCGGAATAGGGGGCCGGGGAGAGCCCCCGCAGACGCCGGTAGGCCGCCCAGGGGTCCCCCTGCGCCCGTACCGAGAAACGGCGCGCCAGATTCACCTGATAGCAGTCACCCGCGCGGATGTAGGCCTGGACGCGCTGGAAGCGGCGCCCGTAGGCGGCCGGCCCCAGGTTGGTCTCTACCGGTCCCCGGGTCCTGAATCCGCCGGGACCGGGGTCGCCCTGGGATCGGTACGCGACCCGAAGCCGCCTACGCGCGGCGCAGTCCTCGGCCCCTCGCCCCGCAAGGAAGGCCCGTCCCAGCCCATGATCGACCACCAGGGCGCAGTCGTAGATGCCCAGGGCCAGCTCCGGGAGCCCCAGGGGATCCCGGGCCGTTGCGGGCAGGCGCTCGATCCGTCGGCCCAGGTCGTACCCGATCCACCCCAGGGCCCCGCCCGTGAAGGGCAGGTCCGAGGCCCCGTCCGATCCGGACCTCTCGGGCGGCCCCAGCAGCCGACGGACCAGGGCGAAAGGATCCTCGCTGGCGTGGGAGCAACCGTTTCGGTCACGGATCTCCGTGAGCGAGCCCCGCGTCTCCAGGGTGGCCCGGGGCTCCGCAACCACGATGTCATAGCGGCCCCCGGGCTGACCCGCGCTGTCCAGCAGCATGGACCAGGGGTCGCCCGCCAGGTCGGCGAACCAGACCGTGGTATCCGGCCTGTAATCCAGTGGCTCGATAAGGAGGTGACCCAAGGTGGAATGCCCCGGCGACGCCTCGCCCCGAGGCGGGATCAGGCGAGGAGATGCTCGTAGATGTCCAGGTACTGCTGGGCCGGCCGGCCCCAGGAGTTGTCCGCGCGCATCCCATTGACCCGGAGCTGCCGAAAATATTCGGGGAAGCGGTGCCAGAGCCCGATGGCGCGACCGAGCGCGGACTCCAGCCCGGCCTCCGTAAGGTCGTCGAAGAGATAGCCGTTGCGCTCCTCGAAGGCCTTGTCGGAATAGTTGGCGTCGAACACGGTATCCGCAAGGCCCCCGACCCGTCTCACCACGGGCACCACCCCGTACTTCATGGCGATCATCTGGGTCAGACCGCAGGGCTCGTAGACGCTGGGGATCAGGATCATGTCCGCCCCCGCGTAGATGAGATGGGACAGCTCCTCGTCATAGGCCAGCTCCAGGTGACAGTCCGGATTGGCCTCCATCTCGTGCTTGATGCGCAGGAAGTCGTCGTGGACCGCCGGGTCCGGGGCCGAGCCCAGGAGGACCATCTGACACCCCTGCTCCAACGCATAGTAGATCCCGTGACGGATCAGGTGGACACCCTTCTGCCCATCGAGCCGGCTCACCACGCAGACGATGGGCTTCGCCACCTCCCGCAGCCCCAGCCGCTCCCGCAGGGCCCGCTTGTCGACCGCCTTGAGCGCCAGGGTATCCGGGCCGTAGGTCTGGGGGATGTGACCGTCGATCTCCGGGCTCCAGATCCCGTAGTCGATGCCGTTCAGCACCCCGCCGAACTTGTGCTCGTGCAGCTGCAGCACCCCCTGCAAGCCCATCCCCTGATCCGTGTGCTGGATCTCCCAGGCATAGCGGGGCGAGACGGTGGTGACGAAGTTGGAGAAGACGATGCCCCCCTTCATCAGGTTCACCGCCCGGGGGTTCTGGGGATGCTGAAGGCGCTCCGCCACCATCAGCCGCTCGGGCTTGAGCCCGACCTGGCGCAGGATGTTCTCCCCCACCACCCCCTGGTGGCCCATGTTGTGGAGGGTGTAGCACGCCCGCGTGCCGTCCAGGCCGAGACCCTGATAGAGCTCGTAGAGGAGCACCGGCACAAGGCCGGTCTGCCAGTCGTGGCAATGGAGGACATCCGGCCGCTTGCCGGACTTCAGCAGATACTCCAGGACCGCCCGGGAGAAGAAGGCAAAGCGTTCCGGGTCGTCCCGCTCGCCATAGATCCTGCCGCGCTGAAAGAACTTCTGGGGTGCGTGCTCGTCGATGAAGAGGCAGCGCAGGCCCTCCACCTCACCGGACTCCACGTCGCAGTGGAACCACTGATCATGGAAGGGCACCCAGAGATCCCGGTAGCACTTGGTCATCCCGGCGATGCGGTCGTAGCGCAGGCAGTCGTACTTGGGGAGGAAGACCTCCACCTCGTGGCCCCGCGTCCCGATCTCCCGGGAAAGCCCCTGCACGAAATCCCCAAGACCACCGGCCTTGGCCACCGGCGCGCACTCGGCACTCAACATCGCGATATTCATGCGCCCTCTCCCGCGTCGGGTTGGCCTGCTCGATCCAAACTGATGCCGGCACGGGTACCTGCCGTAGCGTTCCGACCGCACCACCCGCGATTATAATCCCGAGCTCGACCTGGACCCTTGATCTGGCCCCTGTGGAAGCGCCGATCAAAGCGTTTCCGGTCGGATCCATGGATGGCCCGGCAGTTTCGTCGGCCGCAAGCCGTCGAAAATGGAGCGATTCGGAAATCGCATTTTCGAATCGCGAGCCGATCAAGTGCCAGGCTGGCAGTTGATCAGTATCTCCCAAGGCGTCAGTCTTCCCGG
>JBAPYD010000715.1:0-2971 GCA_049284555.1 Chromatiaceae bacterium
ATCCTGATTTGATGTCCGCCGCCCCGGACGCCCACCGATGAGTGTAACCCATCCGTCGCGCCGGGCGACCGACCACCCGCCCACAAAGGACCCGGCTGCACCCAGGCCGGCAACCGGACAAGCAACCCGTAATCCAACGGCCCTCGACGACCCCTCGGGGGTCCACGACGAGCAATCCACGTGGCCATGAGTGATCCACCATCCGAACCCAGCTTGTCCCTGGCCCCTCTGCGCGAGACGGAGTCGTCCCAGCTCTGTCGGGACGCCGTCGTGATCTGCGACTCCCGGGGGGCCATCGCGTACCTCAACGAGCTCGCCGAGAACCTGGTCGGCCTGGACGGGCGCCTGGTGCGGGGACGTCCGCTGGAGTCCGTCCTGGCGCTCGTTCACGAGGATGGGGAGCCATTGGGCTGGGACCGCCTGAGCCACCTGGCCCGAGGGCCCACCCAACCCGTCCGGCGCGAGGCCTGCCGACTCGCCGGGGCGGATGGAACCGAGCACAGGTTGCACTGCGAGGCGTTCGCCGTCGATACGTTGATCGCCCTGATCCTGGACCCAGAAGACTCGACACCCAGGGGCGACCCGAGCGCGCTGGCCTACCGGGCCAACCATGATGCCCTGACGGGGCTGCCGAACCGCGCGGCCCTGCAGGAGCGACTCGTTCGACTGCACCGCAGCGCCCAGGTCCTCGGTGCTCCCTACGGCGTCCTGCTGCTGGACCTCGATCACTTCAAGACGATCAACGACCGATTCGGACATGGGGCAGGGGATGAGGTCCTCGCCCAGACCGGGCAGCGGCTCGCCGGCCTGGTGCGGGCACGTGACACCCTCGGACGCTGGGGAGGGGAAGAGTTCCTCTGTCTGCTGCCGCACGCGGACCGCAACGCGGCGACGGAGGCGGCCGAGCGGGTCCGCAGGGGGATCGAGGAGGCACCCGTGGCGCAGGGCTCGCGCCGTATCCGGGTCACCATCAGCATCGGTGTCGCGGCCTTCCCCGACGACGGCAGCGATACGCAGACCCTGCTGGCCAAGGCAGACTCGGCCCTCTACGAGGCCAAGCGCGGCGGCCGCAACCGGGTCCGCTGCCCCACCGGCGCCTCCGGCAACGTCTTCTCCCTGGCGCGCCTGATCGAGGGCGCCCTGTCGAGGGACCTGCTGCGTCCGGCCTATCAGCCCGTCGTGGATCTGGAAACGGGCGAGGTGCGAGGAGAGGAGGCACTCGCTCGGATGCAGGACCCCGATGGTCAATGGCTCGCGGCATCGGCCTTCATTCCCGCCGCGGAGCAGCTCAACCTGGTGCATCGTATGGATCACCGGATCATCCAGCACGCGATCCGCCATTGCGTCGCGCGTGCGCAGGCCCGGGACATAACCTCGGCCCTGTTCGTGAACTTCTCCGCCGACTTCCTGCGCCACGCGGGGCTGGTCGCCGAGATCCTGGAGACGGTCGAGCGACAGTGCACCCTGTGCGGACCCTACCTCGGCGAGAAGAAGCCCCTGGTGGTGGAGATCACGGAGCGGCAGTTCCTGCAGGACACCGCCGAGGCCAGGCAGGTCCTTGCCCCCTTCATCGAGCTCGGTCTGCGACTGGCCATCGACGACTTCGGGGCCGGCCACTCGTCGCTCAACTACCTGGCCGAGCTGCCGGTGGAGTTCCTCAAGATCGAGGGCACGCTGGTTCGGCGCATGAAGGGCGAGCGGCGGGTGCGCGACGTGGTGCAGGGAATCCAGTCCCTGGCCACGGACCTCGGGGTCATCACGGTGGCCGAGGGGGTGGAGGACGAGGAGACCCTGGACCTGCTGCGCCAGACCGGTATCGACTGGGGCCAGGGCTATCTGTTCGGCGCGCCGGAGCTGGAGCGCTTCGCGCCGGCGGAACGAGAGATCAGCCTTCCCTAGCGCTGCCAGGTGTCCTCGCTGCCGTCGTCGGCGATGACCCCGTCCTTGTCCCTGTCCCAGCCCCGACGGCCGGTATCGGTGAGCTCCAGGATACCCGCCCCCGCCTCGGACCCCTGGGGCGTGGCACGGAGGGTGAAGGCGGTCCGAGAAAGGGCCTGTACGTCGATCGCGTAATAGGTCTCCGCACCGTCGATGGGCGACTTGGGGTAGGGGAGCCGCACCCCATCGGTGTCGGTCCCACTGCAGTCACGCTCCGGGTTGTAGCAGCCGCTCTCGGTGTAGATACGCTCCATGTACTGGGCGGCCTGCATCAAGACCGCCTGGGCATCGGCGCGGCGGCTACGCTCGATGTGGTCCCGGTAGGAGGGGTAGGCGATGGCGGCCAGAATGCCCACGATGGCCACCACGATCATGAGCTCGATCAGGGTGAATCCCGCCCCGACCCGGCGTGTGCGCTGCGCGGCTTCCACGGACATGTCGCTCCCCCTCCCGAGGCTTGGGCGATGGGTGATCCCTGGCCCCGCGACGCGCCGGGACGGGGCCGGACACGGGCTCAATCGGTCCACCGAGGCAGGCGAGCCAGGGGATCCTGGCGATAGAAGGCCCGGAGCTGCTGGTAGACATCCGGGTACTCGCCCGCGAGCAGACTCGGAATCTCGAAGAAGACCTCGCTCGTCACCGCAAAGAACTCCGCCGGCGACTCGCAGGCATAGGGATCGATGGCGGTCTCCTCCCCCGCCGCGTCGCGCCGGCACAGGTCCTCGTAGGCCGCCGTGAAGACCCGGGCCCAGACCTCGCCGGACATCCCGCGGTGCAAGGGCGGACGACCGTTGACCGCCCCGTCCCGGAGATCGAGCTTGTGGGCGAGCTCGTGGATCACGACGTTGTAGCCGTCGAGGTCCCGCGCGCACTCCACGTCCGCCCAGGAGAGGATCACCGGACCCAGATCCCAGGACTCCCCCGTCCGGATCTCCGCCTCGGTCCAGACGAGGCCATGCTCGTCGGCGTGCTCGTGCTCGGTCATGAACTCGTCGGGGTAGAGGATCAGGGCGTACCACCCGCGGTACCAGTC
>JBAPYD010000716.1:0-6711 GCA_049284555.1 Chromatiaceae bacterium
GACACCTCCGATCTGCCGGTTGATGACACCTTCGAGTCAAGCACTCGAGGGCCGGGTTATGAGGGTCCCCACTTTTTTTCTTTGGGTATAACTGACTACGGCTTGGGCCTTGACTCATCGGGACAGATGGGGCGTCAGCGGGTGATGTAGGGGTTCACGCCGCGGCCGGTGGGGCCGCGTCCGTACCCTTTGTGCTGACCGCCCTCGCCGAAGCCAGGACCACCGCCCCAATAGTCGTCGGGGCGCCCCCAGCCTTGGTAGGGCTCTCCCTGGCTGAACCCCGGACCGATTCCCCGGCCTCCTTCGGGTCCCTTGCCGGATCCGGGGCCCCCGTAACCATAGCTGGGCAGCCCCCAGCCGGTGCCTGGACCACCGATGCCATAGCGCGGAAGACCCAGACCGGTGCCCGGACCCCCGACACCATAAGCCGGAAGATCCAGACCGCGGCCGGGACCCCCGGTCCCGAACCCCACCGCGGCCACACCGGTGGCGCCGAGTAGCAAAAGGGCTGGCATCAGGTACGCATATCGTTTCATCGACTCTCTCCTCGCCTGGGTTTCAGGCACTGCTGCGGGCTCGATTGCTCGGCGCCACGCCGGGCTGGTTGTGCTCGGCGGGCGGGTCCGCCCGCCCGACGCCGCTCCCTTGGACAATTGACTCAAGAACAACCGACACCCGCCGTTGGGCCGAGGGACGAGGCCCAACGATCCATGGCGAAGACGGCCCGCCAAGTTGGGCCTCGTGCCCTCGACCCGACCTACGCCATCGCCAGGGCCTGGTCCAGATCCGCGATGATGTCGTCCACGTGCTCGATGCCGATGGACAGGCGCACCAGATCCTCGGACACGCCGGCCCGGGCCATCTCATCGGGCGAGAGCTGGCGGTGGGTGGTGGTGGCGGGGTGGCAGGCCAGGGTCTTGGCGTCCCCGATGTTGACCAGCCGCACCGCGAGCTTGAGCGCATCGATGAAGTGGGCCCCAGCCTCCAGGCCCCCACGGATGCCGAAGGACAGGATGGAGCTGGCCTTGCCGCCGTCCATATACCGCTGCACCAGGGGCTGATCCGGGCTATCCGGGAGCCCCGCGTAGCGCACCCACTCCACCTTCGGGTGGGCCTGCAGGTACTCCGCCACCCGCAGCGCATTGGCGCAGTGTCTATCCATGCGCACCGGAAGGGTCTCGATCCCCTGGAGGATCAGGAAGCTGTTAAAGGGTGAGATGGCGGCCCCCATGTTGCGCAGGGGCACCACCCGGGCGCGGCCGATATAGGCCGCGGGACCCAGGGCCTCCGTGTAGACGACCCCGTGGTAGGAGACGTCCGGCTCGTTCAGCATCGGGAAGCGGCCCGGGTGCTCGGACCAGGGAAACTTGCCCGAGTCCACCAGGACACCGCCGATCGTGGTCCCGTGGCCCCCCATGTACTTGGTGAGGGCGTGGACGACGATGTCGCACCCGTGCTCGAAGGGCCGGCAGAGATAGGGACTCGGGACCGTGTTATCGACGATCACCGGCACGCCATGGGCATGCGCCATGTCGGCGATGGCCCGGAGGTCGGACACGGTGCCGGCGGGGTTGCCGATGGACTCGCAGAAGACCGCCTTGGTGCGCTCGTCGATCAGGCCGGCCATCTCGTCGATGGCGTTGGGGGTGGCGAAGCGCACCTGGATACCCAGCCGCGGCAGGGTGTGGGCGAACAGGTTATAGGTGCCGCCGTAGAGGGTGGAGGCGGACACGATGTTGTCGCCTGACTGGGCGACGGTCAGGATCGCGTAGGTCACCGCCGCCATGCCGGACGCCAGGGCCAGGGCGCCCACCCCGCCCTCCATGGCCGTCACCCGTCGCTCCAGCACGTCACTGGTGGGGTTCATGATGCGGGTGTAGATGTTCCCCGCCACCTTGAGATCGAAGAGGTCCGCCCCGTGCTGGGTGTCGTCGAAGGCATAGCTGGTGGTCTGGTAGATGGGGGTGGCCACCGCCTTCGTGGTGGGGTCGGGCTCGAATCCGGCATGGATGGCCAGGGTCTCGATCTTCATGGGGTCTCCTTCGGTGGTGCGTATCTGTTGGTGTGTTCCGGGCGGCTTCAGCGGCGGTCGCGGAGGGCCACGAGGGCCGCGGAGGATCGGGCCGATGGTAGCGGGGCCCCAACGCGCTGTCGACGGATCACTCTGGCAGGACCGATGCCAAGAGACCCGATGTGGGCGCCTTCTGATAGATTTAAGGTGTAGCGATTCGAGGGGCATTCCGCGCTGGGCGGGGAGATGGCCCCCCGGGAAGCGCGCTCCATCGGCGCCTCCCTCGGGCGGCGCCGACGGGCCAATGTCATTGCCGAGCTTCAGACTGGGAGGGGACCTTCGTGGTTGAGATCCGACATCGCGAGACGGGGCGGGTGCTGGAGACCATCGAGGGGGATTCCCTCGCGGGCGCGGACCTGCGTGACATGCGGCTCGATGGGGCGGATCTGCGAGGGGTGGATCTCCGCGGGGCCAACCTGGAATCCAGCGACCTCCTGGGCGCGGATCTTTCCGGAGCCGACCTGACGGACGCCATCCTCGTGGGGGCCCACCTCAAGGGCGCCAGGCTCAGCCAGGCCAACCTCACCCGGACCCGCCTGGGCTCGGAGCACCCCTCCCGCGCCGCCCTCCTCAACGGGGCCGACCTCTCTCACGCCACCCTCCTCGGGGCGGACCTTCGCAACACCGAGGCGCGACTGGCCAATCTCCAGGGGGCGAACCTGGCCAACGCCGATATGCGGGGAGCCGACTTCAATGGGGCCAACCTCTGCCACGTGATGGCACCCAAGGCCCTCTTCATCAAGTGCAACCTGCGGGAGACCAACCTCTGTGGGGCGGATCTACGCGACAGTCACCTGAACGACGCCAACCTGGTGAGGGCGAGCCTCCACGATGCGGACCTGAGCAGCACCTATCCCGGGGGCTTCACCGTCATCAATCTGGCCAACCTGGAGGGGGCCGATCTGCGTGGGGCCAAGCTCCGGAACTGCTCGGCCCAGGATACCAACTTCCGCAACGCCAACCTGACCGGGGTGGACTTCACGGATGCCGTGCTCGGGGGCGCCATCCTGCGCCGGGCGGACGTCACCGACGCGGACTTCAAGGGCGTGGAGCTGGCCAGCGTGACCATGGAGTTCGCCAACTTCTCCAAGGCGAAGAATGCCGTGATTCCGACCTACAAGAAAAACCTTAGGTAACGCGTTGCTTTACATAACGTAACGACTGGTAATGGCGGTTCACGTCCTTGCCGGGCCCGCCCGGAAGGTCAACCGATGCGCGGTGCCTATTCGTGCAGGAACTCCAGGCACTGGTCCAGGGATTCGCGCCAGTCCGGCATCGCGAGGCCGAAGGCCTGTTGGAACTTGGTGTTGTCGAGCACCGAATAGGCCGGGCGCCTGGCGGGGGCGGGGTACTCGGCGGTCGTGATGGGGATGAGTCGGCAATCGAGGCCACTGCGGGCCAGGATGGCGCTGGCGAATCCGAACCAGCTCACCTGCCCGGATCCCGTCAGGTGATAGAGGCCGCCGACCTCCTTGAGGTCCACGTCCCCGCGCAGGACCCGGTAGAGGACGAGGGCCGTCAACTCGGCCAGCATCCGGCTCCAGGTGGGGGAGCCGACCTGATCGTCCACGATACGAAGCTCGTCCTTTTCCCGGAAGAGCCGCAGCATCGTTAGAAGAAAATTGGCCCCCCGCGCCCCGTAGACCCAGCTGGTCCGAAAGACGAGCGCCGGGGCGCCGGAATCCATCAGGGCGGTCTCCCCGCCCAGCTTGGTCTCCCCGTAGACATTCTGGGGCCTCGGGGTATCCGTCTCCTTGTAGGGGCACTGGGCCGCACCGTCGAAGACGAAGTCCGTCGAGTAGTGGATGATGGGCGTCCCCCGGGCGGCCAGCAGGGTGCCCAGCTCTCCCACGGCGTCCGCGTTGATCCGCCTGGCGATATCGCGATCGGTCTCTGCCTTGTCCACCGCGGTGTAGGCGGCGGCGTTCACCACCGCGTCGGGTCTCGACTCGTCGACCAGCTTGGAGAGGAGCCCCTGATCCAGCAGATCCACCGCCGGCCCATAGCCACCCTCGATGGACGCCGCGATCACCTCGCCCAGGCCCGCGAGGGTACGCCTGAGCTCCCACCCCACCTGCCCGTTGGCCCCGATCAGGAGGATACGTGGCCGCACGAAGGGCTTGGTCTGGTCAGTCATGGATAGTCCTCGATGCTGGGGAGCCGGTCGGCCGGGATATCCACCAGGGTAGCCGCGTCCTGGTCCTTTTTCGACAGTTCCGGCGGCCCGTCCAGGGGCCAGTCGATACCGATCGACGGGTCATCCCACCGCAGGCTGAATTCGGTCTCCGGATGATAGTAATCGGAGCACTTGTAGACGAACAGGGCGGTCTCCGTGGTAACCAGGAATCCGTGGGCGAAGCCCGGCGGGACCCAGAACTGGCGCTTGTTCTCACCCGACAGGCGCACGCCGTCCCACTGGCCGAAGGTGGCCGAGCCGCGGCGCACGTCCACGGCGACGTCGAAGACCTCCCCCAGGAGCACCTGCACCAGCTTGCCCTGGCCGAAGGGGTGCTGGATGTGGAGACCCCGCAGCACACCGCGGCGGGAATAGGACTGGTTGTCCTGCACGAGGTGCCCGGGGATCCCGAGCTCGGCGTATCGGTTGCTGCGATAGGTCTCCAGGAAGTAGCCGCGCTCGTCCCCGAAGACCTTGGGCTCGATGATCAGGGCCCCCGGTAGGCGGGTCTCGATGACCTTCACGACGGCCAGCTCCGGCGCAGCAGCCCCAGGAGATAGTCCCCGTAGCCGCTCTTCCTGAGCTCCTCCGCGATGGCCCGCAGCTGCGCCTCGTCGATCCAGCGATTGCTGAAGGCCACCTCCTCCGGGCAGCACACCTTGAGCCCCTGGCGCTTCTCGATGGTCTCGATGAACTCGCCCGCCTGCATCAGGGAATCGTGTGTGCCGGTATCGAGCCAGGCGGTTCCGCGACCCATACGCTCCAGCCGCAGCTCGCCGCGCTCCAGATAGCGGTTGTTGAGGTCCGTGATTTCGAGCTCGCCCCGGGGCGAGGGCTCCAGGGCCTCGGCCAGCTGGCAAACCTTGCCGTCATAGAAGTAGATGCCGGTGACGGCCCAGTTGGACTTCGGCTCCTCGGGCTTCTCCACCAGACCCAGAACCCGGCCGTCCTGGTCGAACTCCGCGACCCCGTAGCGCTCCGGATCGGACACCCAGTAGCCGAAGACGCTGGCGCCGGACTCCTGTCTGGCGGCGGCCTTGAGCTGCTCGACCAGACCGTGGCCGTAGAAGATGTTGTCACCGAGGATGAGACAGGAGGGATCGCCCGCCAGGAAGGACTTGCCGATCAGGAAGGCCTGGGCGAGCCCGCCCGGATGGGGCTGCTCGGCATAGGCGAGGCGGATCCCCCACTGGGAGCCGTCCCCCAGCAAGGACTCGAACTGGGGCAGGTCCCGTGGCGTGGAGATGACCAGGATCTCCCGTATCCCCGCCAGCATGAGCGTGGACAGGGGGTAATAGATCATCGGCTTGTCGTAGACCGGCAGGAGCTGCTTGCTGACCGCCCGGGTAAGGGGATAGAGGCGGGTTCCGGATCCGCCGGCGAGGATGATCCCCTTGCGATTCATCGAGCCCCCTCCCCCTCGCCCGAGGTGCCGAGGCGCTCACCCCGGTAGCTGCCGTCGGTAACCCGCCGGACCCAGTCTGGGTGCCCCAGGTACCATTCCACCGTGCGCCGCATCCCGGACTCGAAGGTCTCCCGGGGCTCCCATCCAAGCTCGCGCTTGAGCTTGCTGGCGTCGATCGCGTAGCGACGGTCGTGCCCGGGACGGTCCGCGACGAAGGCCTTCAAGCTGCCATGGGGACGATGGGGCGAATCCGGAAGCAGCTCGTCCAGCAGGGCGCAGAGGGTATCCACCACCTGGAGGTTGGTGCGTTCGCTGTTTCCCCCCACGTTGTACACCTCGCCCGGTGCACCCTCCTCCAGGACGCGCCAGATGGCCCGGCAGTGGTCCATCACGTAGAGCCAGTCGCGGATGTTGCCCCCGTCCCCATAGATGGGAAGAGACTCGCCCCGCTGGGCCTTCAGGATCATCAAGGGGATGAGCTTCTCGGGAAACTGGTAGGGACCGTAGTTGTTCGAGCAGTTGGTGGTGAGCACCGGGAGACCGTAGGTGTGGAACCAGGCGCGCACCAGATGATCGGACGCCGCCTTGGACGCCGAGTAGGGCGAGTTGGGGGCGTAGGGCGTCGTCTCGGTGAACAGGCCGGTGGATCCGAGGGATCCGTAGACCTCGTCCGTGGAGACGTGCAGAAACCGAAAGGCGGCCTTGGCCCGGCTGCCCAGGCCGGACCAATGGGCGCGGGCACAGTCGAGCAGATTGAAGGTTCCCAGCACATTGGTGGTGACGAACTCGGCGGGACCGTCGATGGAGCGGTCCACGTGGCTTTCGGCGGCGAAGTTGACCACGGTGTCCACGTCGTAGTCCCGCAGCAGCCGGGAAACCAGATCGCGATCGCCGATGTCGCCCTTGACGAAGACATGGCGCGCATTGCCCCCCAACGGGGCCAGGGTGTCCAGATTCCCTGCATAGGTAAGCTTGTCCAGGTTGATCACCTGGCAATCGGTCTCGCCGATCAGGAAGTGGGCGAAGTTCCCGCCGATGAAGCCGGCGCCACCCGTGACC
>JBAPYD010000717.1:0-1772 GCA_049284555.1 Chromatiaceae bacterium
GGGCCGCGTAGTGGGCCGAAACCGCCGCCATCTCCTCTTCGGTCAGGCCCTTCGCCATAGGCATCATCGTGGGGTTGTTGCGTTTGCCCGAGCGGAAGTCCCCGAGCTGCTTCACCATGTAGCCCGCGTCCAGCCCGGCGATACGCGGATAGCCGGCGGCCGCCATGCCCGCTCCGTCGACGCCGTGACAGGCCATGCAGGGCGCGACCCCATTGGACGTGCCCTCAAGGGCGATCCGGGCACCGCGGTCCGGGCCGCCACCACCCATTGCGGCGACCGGGACGAGTAGCGAGGGGAGCAAGGCGTAGGCGTGAACGGTCCTGGGCATCTTCTGTAATCCGGCGCTTTTCTGGACGCGGCGATTATCCCGAAGGCCTCCCGGAACCGAAAGCGCGCACCCCACCCCCTGGCCGGATGGCCAGCCCCGGAGTCAGGACATCGCGGGAGAATGAGCCAGGATCAAGGTCGTATCATCACGCTGACGGCCGACGTCAGCGGACGTGATTGAAGGAACCTCAGGCGCCGGTTGTCGGCCAGCCATTTCGCAGTCATCAGGTTGCTCCCATGTCCTACCTAGACGATCCCCGCGTCCTCTTCGCCACCGAGCGTACCCTGCTCGCCTGGAACCGCACCGCCATCGCCCTGATGGGCTTCGGGTTCCTGGTGGAACGCTTCGGACTGTTCCTGCACGTGGTGCTGAACCGGGAAACCGAGCCCCTGCATCGAAGCTCGTCGCTTATCATCGGGGTGGCCTTCATCCTGCTCGGTGTCGCGATGCTGCTGCTGTCCGTGCGCCAATATCGAAAGGTCGTGTCCACCCTGGGCGCCGGTGAGATCCCAAGCGGCTATTGGGTCAATGCGCCCGTGCTGACCAACCTGGCCATGGCCGTGCTGGGTCTGGTGCTGGCCGCCTACGTGGCTCTGGTTTGAAGCGCCTCCACCGGTACCTTGACCCTGGATAGGCAACAGAGGGGTCAGACTGGACCCGCATCCCTCGGGAAGTGCTGATCAGTTGTGCTTCCGGTACGGGCCTAGGATGGCCGGCTGATCGAATGCCAGGATGGCGTTCGACCCGCGTCTGCCAAGGTGCCGGCTCAGATTGAGCCGATCGGTTCGGATCGAGCCGACCGGACCGCCCCTGACCGCCGTCCCCATCGCCATGTTTTCTGGCATTTCTCAATAAAAACAAAAGGTCGCGAACCTGGCCCGCCTTGTGCGTTGTCGAGGGTGCCACCGAATCTCCGGACCACATCGCACTCTGGCCGGGGAATCCGGAAGGCTCCTTTTGACACACAACTCCAGGAGAGCACCATGGGCAACTTCCACCTAGGACACGAAACACGAAACGGCTGTCAAGGCGCGGGGGACAGGAACCTGATCGAGCGGCGTTCACCAACGCAACGCACGCCTCTTCCAGAAGCCAATTACCAGACCTCAAGGCGCGCGGATCGCGCCTGCCAGCGGTATCCACTCGCACTTTTCCCGCTCGCCTCAGGCGGAACACCGACGCCGGTGGACCAGCGTTGCGTTGGGCACCGAGGCTCATTCGGAGCCGGGTCAACTTCCCAGAGCGTCGGCATGGCCGCCGGCAGGCGGGGCATGTCTGGCCTCCGAAGCCTCCCCCTGGCCAGCGCGGTGTTGCTCTCCCTCGCGGCCCCGGCGCCCGGGATCGCCGAGGCCTCCGACCCCTTGGTCTGTGAGGACGTGCCCGGTGGCAGCGGCTACTGCGACATCGTCATCACGCCCACGATCGTCTTCCGGGCGCCCGCCGC
>JBAPYD010000718.1:0-1632 GCA_049284555.1 Chromatiaceae bacterium
GATGAAAATATCGGAGGCACCGTCCACATTGCCCTGGGACGCGCTTATCCCGACACCGGCGGAGCAAACCAATCTGCCATCCACTGGGACATCGTAAAAGATTTGCGC
Source organism: Chromatiaceae bacterium (assembly GCA_049284555.1). Taxonomy (GTDB): domain Bacteria; phylum Pseudomonadota; class Gammaproteobacteria; order Chromatiales; family Chromatiaceae; genus Thiodictyon. The sequence goes on from JBAPYD010000718.1 coordinate 109, forward strand.
CAGGAGGGACAGGTCTACCTGGATGACAGACTGATATTCGAAAAAGGACGAATGCTGATCTGACCGGGATTGACTGATTATGATTGAATATTGAATATTCATTCTTAAATTTCTCTTTAGCCAGATTAGGTCTATGATGGTAAAAATGGGCAAAGAATATCTTCTGGGCGTCGACATTGGTACGTATTCTTCAAAGGGAGTGCTGGTGAGCAAAGATGGCGCGGAAGTCGCCGGCCACGTGATTCAGCATGGCATCAGCATGCCCGCGCCCGGCCACTTCGAACACGACGCCGACGGGGTCTGGTGGCATGACTTTGTTGAAATTGTCCGCAACCTGCTGGCAAAATCCGGCATCCATCCCGGTCAAATCCTCGGTGTTGGAACGAGTGCCATCGGACCGTGTGTTTTGCCGATCGATGCACAGGGCAGGCCGTTGCGACCGGGCATTCTCTATGGCATCGACACACGGGCCTCAAAGGAGGTCGAGCACCTCGAGAGCGAGCTGGGAAGACAACATATATTTCAACAAAGCGGCACCCATCTGGACTCCCAGGCGGCCGGTCCCAAGATCCGCTGGATTCGAGACAACGAACCGCAAATCTACGAAAAAACAAGGTGGTTTCTTACCAGTCAAGCCTACCTTGTATATAGGCTTACCGGTGTGGCAAGTATCGACATCTACAGCGCCAACTGCTACGCGCCGCTGTTCGATATTTACAATTTCGACTGGTATGAGAATGCCGCCCGGCACATAACGCCCACCGACCGCTTACCAAAAGCGTCCTGGAGCTGTGAAATCGTCGGCGCGGTAACCGACCAGGCCGCCCGGCAGACGGGCCTGGCTGCCGGCACACCGGTCATCACCGGTACCATCGATGCCGCCGCCGAGGCCATCAGTGCAGGGGTGGCGGAGGTCGGCGATATGATGATGATGTTTGGCAGCAGCCTTTTTTTCATCATGAAAAGTGCCGAACTTCTCAAAACCCAGCACTTCTGGAGTGCCAACTTTCTCGAAAGAGATACCTTCGCTTTTATGGGGGGGATGTCTACTTCCGGCAGTCTGACGACCTGGTTCCGTGACCGGTTTGCCCGGGCCGAGACCGAGGGCGAAAAATCCGGCGGGGAGAATGCCTATGCAATCCTGGCCAAAGAAGCGGCTGAATCCCCAGCCGGTGCCAACGGGTTGATTGCACTGCCGTACTTTGAAGGCGAACGGACCCCCTTGCAAGACCCCGCAGCCAGAGGTGTGGTGTTCGGCCTGAGTCTAAAGCACACGCGCGGTGATATCTATCGCGCCATCCTGGAAAGTGTTGGTTTCGGCATTCGCCACAACCTGGAGGTGATGCGTAAGGAAGGCGTAATTCCCAAACGCATCCTGGCGGTCGGCGGCGGCACCCAAAACGATTTGTGGACGCAGCTTGTCTCCGATATTGCCGATATCGAGCTCGCCGTCCCGCAGCAGATGATCGGCGCCAGCTACGGCGATGCCTTTATGGCGGCTGCAGGCGTCGCCCTGTTCAAGGA
>JBAPYD010000719.1:0-10264 GCA_049284555.1 Chromatiaceae bacterium
TGGGAGTCAGAAGCGAATGAGCCGATCCATCCTCAAGCACGTATTGGGACCGCTGGTCCTTGCTGGAACCCTGTTTGCCTCTCCGGCTGGCGCCAGGGCCGCCGATTCCAGCACCGGCGATGACTGGCAGATCGCGGCAATCCTCTATATGTGGGCCCCGGGCATCAGCGGATCCACCGCCGGGGGTGCTGACATCGACGTGAGCTTCGACACCCTGATCAGCAACCTCAACATGACCTTCATGGGTGCCGTGGAGGCCCGCAAGGGTCCGTGGTCGCTGCTGGGCGATGTCATCTACCTCAACGCCGGCGGGGACGGCGGGGGCGAGGTCCCGATCGCCGCGGCGCCCGGCGTGACCGCCGACGTCCAGGTGGACGTGAAGACCCGGTCCTGGATCCTGAATCTGATCGGCGGCTACAACATCTGGCAGAGCGAGCAGGGTTCCCTCGATGCCCTGCTCGGCGCCCGGTATCTCGAGATGAAGGTCGACTTCGGTCTGGACGTCGCGCTTGGGCCGTTCGCCATCTCGCGGCAGCTCTCACCCCAGGACACCGTGCTGGATGGGGTCATGGGGGTCAAGGGTCACTACAACATCAATCCCAAGTGGTACGTGCCCTTCTACCTCGACGCCGGCACCGGCCAGTCCGAGCTGACCTGGCAGGCCTCGGCCGGTATCGCCTACCGGTTCAATTGGGGAGACGTCTCGCTCCAGTACCGGCATCTGGCCTGGGAGTTCGGCTCCGCCGGTGGACTCAATGATCTGAGCGTCAGTGGGCCGCTGCTCGCGGCCAAGTTCGTGTTCTGAACCCGGTGCTTGCCAGGGATGGCGCCGCCAGCGCTTGGAGGGGGGGAAGGTCCCCCCTGATCATCCCCGCCCGCGTCGGGGGCTTGCCCTATCCCAGGTGCCTCAAGGGGAGCTGACGGATCCGCTTGCCCGTGGCGGCGAAGATCGCGTTCAGCACCGCCGGGGCCGCGACCGCGATGGTCGGCTCGCCGACGCCGCCCCAGAATCCGCCGGAAGGCATCACGATCGCCTCCACCCTTGGCATCTCGTCCATGAGCATCGAGGGGTAGGTATCGAAGTTCTCCTGCTCGACGCGCCCACCCTTGATCGTGCATTCGCCATACAGGAGTGCCGAGAGACCGAAGACGAAGGAGCCCTCGATCTGGGCCTCGATCTGCTGGGGATTGACCGCGTGTCCGGGGTCGGTGGCCGCGACGATGCGGTGGATCCTGAGCCTGCCCCCGTCGCCGACCGAGACCTCGGCACAGGCCGCGACGTAGCTGGCGAAGGTCTTGCAGACCGCCAGGCCACGGTGGACACCCTCCGGGGCGGGTGTCCCCCAACCCGCGCGCTCCGCTACCGCGTTCAGGACCGCGAGGCTCTCGGGGTGATCCGCCATGAGCTTGCGCCGGAACTCGAGCGGATCCTTTCCGGCGGCATGGGCCAGCTCGTCGATGAAGCACTCCAGGTAGATGGCGTTCTGGTTGATGTTGACCCCCCGCCAGAAGCCCGGCGGCACCGGCGGGTTGCGCATGGCGTGATCGACCAGGAGATTGGGGATCGTGTAGCTGATGGCGTGATCGCCCTCCGGCAGCATCCCCTGGAAGGTGATCGTGTCGGCCCCGTCCCTCAACGCGGCGGGACGCACCGCGGCCAGGATGGATTGACCGGAGATCCGAATCCGCAGGCCGACGAGGTCCCCCTTGTCGTCGAGCCCTCCCGCCAGCCTGGCCTTGGTGATCGGGTGATAGGCCCCGTGCAGCATATCCTCCTCCCGGGACCACAGGAGCTTCACGGGGGTGCCGGGCAGCTGCCTGGCGATCGCGACGGCCTGCGTGACGAAATCGTGGAAGGCCCCGCGCCGACCGAAGCCGCCGCCGAGGTGGATCTTGTAGACCTCGCATCGCGTCGCCGGGAGGCCCGCCGCCTCCGCGGCTGCCTCCAGCGCGGCCTCGCCGTTCTGGGTCGGGCACCACACCTCGCAGCGCTCCGGCGTCCAGCGCGCCGTCGCGTTCATCGGCTCCATGGTCGCGTGGTTCTGATAGGGATAGCCGTAGACGGCCTCGACGGTCTTCGCGGCCCCGGCGAGGGCGGCATCGACGTCGCCCACGCGGTTGCCGACGAAGGCATCCCGGGCCGCGAGCCCCTCCTCCAGCATCCGGTCGATGGACGCGCTGGAGACACCGGCGTTCTCGCCCTCGTCCCAGGTCACCGGCAGGGCGTCCAGGGCCGTCTTGGCCTGCCACCAGGTATCGGCCACCACCGCCACCGCGTTGTCCTCGACGCGCAGCACGGCCCGCACCCCGGGCAGCTCGCGGACCCGGGACGCATCGAAGCCGGCCAGCCGGCCCCCGAACACGGGGCAGGCGCGGATCGCCGCGTTGAGCATGCCGGGCAGCCGCAGGTCGGCCCCGAAGACCTGCCTCCCGGTCAGCTTGTCCAGGGTGTCGAGGCGCTTGACCGGCTTGCCGGCGATCTTCCAGTCCTTGGGGTCCTTCAGCTCGATGGTCGGGGGCGGCACCAGGAGGGCGGCGGCCCCGGCCACCTGCCCGTAGGTGGTCGTGCGCCCGGTGGGTCCATGGGTGATCACGCTGGCCGCGACGGTGCACTCCCCGGGGGGGACGCCCCAGGCCTCGGCGGCGGCCTCGATCAGCAGGACGCGGGCCAGGGCGCCGCCCTCACGCACGTACTGGTGGCTGCCCCGGATGCCCTGGCTTCCGCCCGTGGAGAAGCTGCCCCAGACCTGGTTGCGGGCGAGGCTCTGGCCCGGGGTGGGATACTCGGTCTTGACCCTCGACCAATCGCACTCGAGCTCCTCGGCGACCAGCTGGGCCAGCCCCGTGAGGGTGCCCTGCCCCATCTCGGAACGGGCGATGCGGATGATCACCGTATCGTCGGGCTCGATCACCACCCAGGCGTTCACCTCCGGCGCCTGATCCGGGGCCGAAGGTTCCGCACTGCCGCTCGGCAGATGGAGGCCGAGGGAGAGACCGGCCCCGGCCGCGGCCGTCGTGATCAGGAAATCGCGCCGGGAGATCTTCACGGGTTGCCTGGCCATCAGCCCTTCTCCCGCTCACGGAGCTCGGCGGCGAGATGGATGCCGCGTCGCACGCGGTTGAAGGTCCCGCAACGGCAGATGTTCGTGATGCCGGAATCGATATCGGCATCGGTCGGGCTGGGGTGGCTGTCGAGCAGCGCGGCGGCGGCCATGAGCATGCCGGGCTGGCAATAGCCGCACTGGGGCACGTCCAGCTCCGCCCAAGCCTGCTGGATGGGATGGGTGCCCTCGGGCGAGAGCCCCTCGATGGTGACCACCCGCTGGGATTCGGTCAGGGAGCCCACCGGGACCATGCAGGCGCGGATCGCCTTGCCGTCGATATGGACGGTGCAGGAGCCGCACAGGCCGATGCCGCAGCCGTACTTGGTCCCCGTGAGGCCCAGCTGCTCGCGCAGCACCCACAGCAGGGGGGTCGTCCCCTCGACGTCGATGTCGACGGGCTCTCCGTTGATCGTCAGCTTCGCCATGCGCCAATCTCCGTCGTCACCTGGACTTCGCTGCAAGACCGCGAAGTTGTTCGTTGGTGGATTCTCTCCCAGTGCCTGGGCTTAATCCAGGCGACGTCGATACGCCTGGCGATATCTCTGGAGCCCCTCAGCGTCGGAAGAATCCCAGCCGCTGCAGAAAGGGGAGCAGGTGCTCGCGCTTCTTTCCCTGGACGGCCTGGGCGGTGGTGGCGGACCAGTCGCTGCGCCGGGCATTGTTTCCCCGCGCTCGATGGATGAAGCTGGAGCTCGCGGCGCCCTGACCGGCTCGGATGAGATCCGCGAGCAGGGCCTCGGGGATCGGCTCTCCCGTGTAACGGCGGATGGACCTGTGGCCGGCCTGGAGCCGAAGGACGGCGTTGGTCTCTGAGATCGGCATCGCGCTCACGACGGCGCGAAGGCGTCTGCGATGATCCGGCGGATGGCCGGCTCCTTGAGCTCGATGTCCGCCAGCAGGTCGAGCTGGGTGCGGGCCTTCTCCAGGTTCTGCCCCCGATGGTCCACCCGGAAGTAGCGGTCCCCCTCCAGGTGGTCGGTGAGGAAGCGCAGGGCCAGCTCGAAGGGTAGGAGCCGGATGCTGTCGTAGAGGACCTCGATGTCGCCGCGGCGGAGCAAGGATGCGGCTTCCTGTCCGTATCCCCCCAGGATGGCCGCGCAGAGCCCCAGGTCGAACGCGGGCCGGGCCCGGCCCTGGGGGGATTCGCCCATGCGATTGCAGCAGGAGCGCAGACAGTCACCCAGGTCCTGTTGGATCAGTCCCGGCTGCACCGTGTCCAGGTCGATCAGGGCCAGGGCCCGCCCGCCGGTCGCGTCGAACAGGATGTTGTCGAGCTTGGGGTCCCCATGGATGACCCGCTCCGCGACGCGCCCCCGGGCGCGGGCGGTTTCCAGCACCTCGGCGAGGTCGCGGCGCGCGTCGACCTGGTCGAGGCAGTCCTCGAGCGCCGCCGGGTCTGTGTCGGCCAGATCCTGTGCGAGCCCCCGGGCCCGCAGATGGCGGGCCAGATAGGTGGGCGTGTGATGGAAGCCGGGCAGGGACACCTCGAGCCCCTCCCTGGGCAGGTCGGCGGCCAGACGGTGAAAGCGGCCGAGCACCCGGCCCACCTCCCGGGCCTGATGGGAGCTCTCGAGCCGGGCCAGGGTGATGGCGTCCGGGATCAGCTCCATCAGGCGCCAGAGACTGCCGTCCGCGCCCCTGACGAAGGGCGAGCCGTCCCGCCCGGGCACCAGTGCCGGGATCTTGAGACCCAAGGTGCTGGCCCGTGCCCCCTGCCCGGCCAGGAGCCGGAGGTTGGCCATGATCCGCTCCGGGTGGGCGAAGACCTCGCCGTTGAGGCGCTGGAGCACCCAGTCCCGTCCCCCCGCGCTCACCCTGAAGCTCAGATTGATGAGGCCCTTGCCCAGGGGCTCGATGGGTCCCGCGGGGCCGTCGACCGCAAAGCCGGCGAGCACGGACGCGAGGCCCAAGCGGGGATCTTGCTGCATCCTCATCGGTGTCTCTTGGCGTGTTCCCGGGCGGGCTGGGTATCGGGGGCCCCGGTGGGGCCGACTTGGGCTAAGATCGGCGGCCTCCATTAAGACGGATTCCCTGTTCCGGCCCATGGCGGAGTTGAAAGATCACGTCTTCGTGTTCACCGGGGCCACCTTCGAGGCCGCGATGGAGGCGTGGATGCGTGAGCAGATCGCGGCCTACCCCCACCAGGAGGAGCGCATCCGGGTCACCGCCCTGGCCATGCGGGACTTCCTCCAGTCGGATGCCGCCCGGCGACACAAGCTGATGATGCGTCCCGGGCGCGACTGAGGTCCGCATCCGAGCCGGGGCCTAGCCGCGGGTGTGGGGCCTGAGGGTGAGGGTGTCACCCCGCTGGATGAGCTCCAGGTGCTTGAGATAGCTCATGCCCAGCAGGACCTCGTCCCCGGGCATATTGGGCAGCACGCTGGCACGCACGTCCCGCAGGACGAGCCCCCCCACGTCGACCGAGTCCAGCCGGGTCCTCCAGGTCTCGACACGGCCGTTCGCGGTCTCGCTGATCCCGCCCGCTCTGAGGGGGAGGTCCAGGCGGCGGGCCAGCGCCAGGGGCAACGCCACGTCGGTGGCCCCCGTGTCCACCATGAAGACCACCGGCTGGCCGTTGATGCGCCCTCCCGCCACGTAGTGACCGGCCCGATTGCGCCGAAGCACGACCTCGGGGATGCCCGCCTGGGTCACCTCGGCCACCGGATCCGGGTTGGGGTTGACCCGGCGCTCGATGACGCCGTTGAAGAACATCACCAGCAGGGCGATCCCCACGACCCAGGCGGCGAAGACCATGGCGCGGCCGATCCGCGAGGGGGTGTCGTCTAGGCTGGGCAGGGGGTCCGTCATGGGGGGAAGGCGCTCGGGCTAGCTTCCCCAGAGGTGCGGGCACTTGTCGCCGCTACAACGTCCTGGCGGCGAGTCTCGGCCGGCCCATCGACGCGGATCCCGTCCTTGGGATCTGGAAAAATCGCGTCCCTCAGAGCCCCGCCGGGTTCTTGCCCGCGCGCTGGAACTGCACCCGGTAGTAGGACGCGGCGCTGCGCCCGTTGGCCACTACGTCGTAGACCTTCCAGCCGTCCTCGGCCTTGTACATACGGAACTGGAGCTTGGCCGGATAGGTGCCGGGACGCAGGATGCCCACGTTGACGCTCACCGCCCCGCGGGGCCCCATGCGCGGGCGCAGGATACGCACCTGTTGCCCCTCGTAGCTGGCAAGGTGGCTGCTCAGCCCGCCCAGGAAGCTCGCCTCCAGGCGGGAGGCCATGGCCTTGCGCTGCTCTGGGCTCATCCGGCCATAGGAGGGACCGGCCACCCACTTCGCCATGTAGTCGAAGTCGAAATAGGGGGCGATCTCCTTGTCCAGGAAGGCGGCCACCTGGAGCTTGTTGGGGACCTCCTCCTGGCCCAGGAACTCCAGAAGCTTGTCCATTCCCTCCTTGAGGGTGTTGCTTGCCTGCACCATGGGGCTATTGGCCAGCCGCTCCCGCATGGCCTGGCGGGGATCGACCGGGGCGGCCGGGGTACCGGACGTCGGCGCCGTGGCCTGGGGCCCGGGCTGCATGGGGGGGGCGCTGCCGTAAGGCCCGGTGGGCGGAGCGTAGCCATAGGGTTGGGCGTAGGCGCCCGAGGCGAGTCCGAGCAGGACGGCGAGCGGCAGCCAGGGACGAGACTTCATGGAGATCCTCCGATGTAGTTTGGAATGGTCAGCCGGGGACCCGGCGCGCCCGGCAGCGTGCCAACCGTGGGGTCGAATTGCAAGCGCGTTCCCGGTCATGGTCCCGTGGGGCCTCGGTCTCCGAGTAGGTCAGATCGCCGTGGCGGGAGACGGTGGCCAGGGGCCCCTCGAGCCGCAAGGGCGCGGGAAGGTCCCGCCGCGAGACGCGGATCGAGGCAGGACCGCCTCGATCTCCGGGGGCAGGTCCGGGCGGCCGCGCTCGTTCAGGGCGGTGACGGTGAACTTGCCGTTCAGGGCCGTCTTCTTGTCCGGAAGGCGGTAGATATCCTGGTGAAAGGCGAACCGGAGCCGGGTCACCCGCACCAGGTTGAGGCCCACCAGGAAGCGGTCCCCGCAGGTCAGCGGATGGCGATAGTCCAGCTCGGCCCGCACCACCACCAGGTTGATCCCCCGGCGGGCGTAGGCGGTGAAGTCGATGCCGATCGTCTTGAGGTAGAGATGGCGCACGTGCTCCAGATAGTTCTGGTAAACACCGTTGTTGACGATGCCCTGGATGTCGCACTCGTAGTCGCGCACCGACATCTCGTGCGTGAAGGCATAGGTTTCCATGGCTCTCCGGGCTGAGGCGGCTTGAGGAGCGAGGCGAGGGAGGTTGGCTTGCCGACAGCGCTCAGCGCCGCCGGCGAGTGGTGGAACCGCCGAACAGTGAGCCCATGACCCCGCGCATCAGCTGGCGCCCGATCTGGGTGCCGAGGGAGCGGGCTGCGCTGGTCGCGAAGGCCTCGATCGGGCTCTGGCGGCTGGAGCGCCGGCCCCCGCCGCTTCCCAGCACCCCGCCCAGCACGTCGTCCAGGACCGATGCCTCGGGCACCTCTGGCGCCGCGGCCGCGGCGGCGGCCTCCTGGGCCCGCTGCTCCAGCAGCTCGTAGGCCGAGACGCGGTCGATGGTCACCTCGTACACCCCCTTCACCAGGGACTGATCCATCACCCCGCGACGCTCCGTCTCGTCGATGGGGCCCAGCCGGCTGGCCGGCGGGGCCACCTTCACCCGCTGAACAACGCCCGGCACCCCCTGGGCATCCAGGGTGGACACCAGGGCCTCGCCGACTCCCAGGGCGGTGATGGTCTCCTCCGTGTCCAGGGCGGGGTTCTGGCGAAAGGTCTGGGCCGCCACCCGCACGGCCTTCTGATCCTTGGGCGTGTAGGCCCGCAGGGCGTGCTGGACCCGGTTGCCGAGCTGGCCCAGCACGGACTCGGGCACGTCCAGGGGGCTCTGGGTCACGAAATAGATGCCGACCCCCTTGGAGCGGATCAGCCGCACCACCTGCTCGATCTTGTCCACCAGCACCTTGGGCGCGCCGTCGAAGAGCAGATGGGCCTCGTCGAAGAAGAAGACCAGCTTGGGGCGCTCCGGGTCACCCACCTCGGGCAGGTTCTCGAACAGCTCCGAGAGCAGCCAGAGCAGGAAGGTCGAGTAGATGGCCGGGGTATGGACCAGCTTGTCCGCCGCGAGCACGTTGATGTAGCCGTGGCCCTGGGCGTCCGTTTGCATGAGATCGTCCAGGGACAACGCCGGCTCCCCGAAGAGCACCTCGGCCCCCTGCTGCTCCAGGGCCAGCAGGCGCCGCACGATGGCCCCCACGCTTGCCTTGGAGACGTTGCCGTAGCGGGTCCGCAGGGCGTCGGCCTCCTCCGAGACATGATTGAGGAGGGCCCGCAGGTCCTTGAGGTCCAGCAGCAGCCAGCCGTTGTCGTCCGCCAGCTGGAAGACGATGTTGAGCACACCCTCCTGGACCTCGTTCAGCCCCAGGAGCCGCGCGAGCAGCATGGGGCCCAGATCGCTCACCGTGGCGCGCACGGGGTGGCCCTTCTCCCCGTGGATGTCCCAGAACATGACCGGGTTGGCCGCGTAGCTGAAGCCCTCCGCCGCCTCGAGGCCCATGGTCTCCACCCGCTCGGACACCTTCTTGTTGCCGCCGCCGGGCTGGCTGATGCCAGACAGGTCCCCCTTCACGTCCGCCAGGAAGACCGGCACCCCGTAGCGGCTGAACTGCTCGGCCAGCCGCTGCAGGGTGACCGTCTTGCCCGTGCCGGTGGCGCCGGCCACCAATCCGTGCCGATTGGCCATGCGCAGATCGAGCGAGACGGGCTCCGTCCCAAGGCCCACGAGGAAGGATTCGGACATGGCGGATGCTCCGGTGGCTGGCCCCAAGGTCCCGAAGTGTAAACCGATCCCCGTAGGAGCGGCGCCCCGCCGCGCAGGGACCTGGCGGATATCGCGAGCACCTCGGGCCCACCGTTGGGTGTGATCCCACGCCACTTGGAATCCGAGCGACCAGACCTGACTCTGCGGCCCAACCACTAGACCTCATTCCTGATTCGTTCGACCCCCGGAGAGATCCGATGATCAGCCCCCGTTTCCTGTCGAAGGCCGGCGCCCTCGCGCTCTTGCCCGCCCTGCTCCTCACCGCCTGCCTGTCCGAGGCCGGTCCCACCCTCAGCGCCCCGGAGGCCTTCGAGCAGGCCAAGTCCGGTGAAGTCACCCTGATCGATATCCGTACCCCGCCCGAGTGGCGCCAGACCGGGGTCGCGGAGGGGGCGCGCCGGATCGACATGCGCAACCCCAGGGGCCCGGAGGGCTTCGCCGCCGAGGTCCTGAAGGCCGTCGACGGCGACAAGGACGCCCCCATCGCCCTCATCTGCCGCACCGGCAACCGCACCACCCACATGCAGAAGGAGCTGTTGGCCCGGGGCTTCACCCAGGTCTACAACGTCAAGGAGGGGATGGCGGGCAGCGGCGCCGGCCCGGGCTGGCTCAAGCGCGGCCTGCCGCTGGAGCCTTGCAAGCGGTGCTAACGACCCGGCCCCGCCGGGATTACGGCATGCCCGGGGCGAGGGCCCACCTCTAGGAAAGCAAGGGCACCGGCTCCAGGACCGTTTGGGTTGTGCGCTAGCAGCACGCAGGATGCTGGGCTCGGGCATCTCCCTGAAGCAACGAGCCTCCAAGAGGTTTTTGCGGCGTCGAGTGTCAGCTCAACGTTCGGGAGCTTGTGCATAGGCTCGGCCGCAAGTTCCCGCGAGGGCATCCCTCGCGTCTCGGCAAAGTGGTCGTCGGGAAAAGGCAGGGGAAGAGAGCGCTACGCTCCAGCGCAGGCTGGCACAGGCTGCAAGGCCTCCTCGACAACCATAAGTCTCAGTCTGGCCAGGAAGTGACCTCCCTCTTGCTCACGCACTGGCCGTAATATCCTCGAAACTGCCGCTCCGTCCCCGGACCTCAGCGGCAGGTCTGGACGCTTAGCAGACTGTCGCGGTCAAGCCTCTCGGGGGCCGGCTCCGGATACTGGTGCTTTGCCGCCCGAGGCCCACAATCGCGTGGACAGCAGACACTCGCCAGGTCCACGAATAACAGGTATCGCCCCCGGAGTTCCTGCCCGCAAGTCCTATCCCCGAAAGTCCTCGCCGCCCTGGCTTCGCCCGGTCGATTGGGTGAACATTGCCGACACGTCCGCGCACCCCCGAACAC
>JBAPYD010000720.1:0-1679 GCA_049284555.1 Chromatiaceae bacterium
GGCTTGAGCCAGAAGCGCATGCCGTAGTCCATGACCCCGAGTATCTCCGCCTTCCCCACGCCCTTGACCCGTCCGAGGGGGTCCTTGACGTTGATGGTGGCGTAGTTGTTGAGATAGAGGGCGTCGAACGACTCGTTCGGCGAGAAGATGTTGACGATCAGCAGCATGTTGGTGGACCGCTTCTCGGTCTTCACCCCTTGCCGGCGGACCTCCTCGGGCAGTTTGGGCAGGGCCTGGGAGACCCGGTTCTGGACCTTGACCTGGGCCATGTCGGCGTCGGTGCCGATATCGAAGGTGACCGTCAGGCTGTAGCGGCCGTCGTTGTCGGACTTGGAGGACATGTAGATCATGCCCTCGACCCCATTGATCTCCTGCTCGATGGGGGCGGCCACGGTCTGCTCCACCACCTCCGCGCTGGCACCGGCGTACTGGGTGTTGACGCTCACGGTCGGTGGCGTGATGTCCGGGAACTGGGCCACCGGCAGGCCCATCAGCGCGAGCAGCCCCGCCAGCGTGATGACGAAGGAGATGACGAAGGCGAACTTCGGACGGGTGATGAAGAACTTGGACAAGGGCATCGCGTTGCTCCTCTAGAGACGGCCCTCGGGCCTAGTCGGCCGACTCGGCGGGCGCCCGATCCGTGGATTCACCCTCGGCGCTAACCTCAGCCGACGTCTCCACGGTCTGCGCCGCGAGCTCATCACTCGGTGCCTTGGTCAGCTCGGGCCTCACGACAATGCCCGGACGCACCTTCTGGATGCCGTAGAGTACGATTCGATCGCCTGCCTTCAGACCCTCGGTGACCACCAGATTCGGCCCGAATCGTTGGCCGAGCTCGATGCGCCTGGCCTCCACCTTGTCCTCGTCGTTCACCAGCAGGACGTAGGCCCCGCCCTGGTCGGTCAGCACCGCGGCCTGTGGGATCACCACGGCATCGATGGCCTCCTTGCGCTCGATGACCACCGTGATGAATTGACCCGGGAGCAGCAGCCCGTCCGGATTGTCGAAGACCGCCCGCACCAGCACGGTCCCCGTCTTCTCGTCCACCTTGTTGTCGATGAAATCGAATCGCCCGTCATGCTCGTACATGGTGCCGTCGGCGAGCTTGATCCGGGGCACATGGGACGGCCCTTCCATGCCGTCACCGCCGCGCGCGCGCTTGTGCGCCAGGTCTTCCTTCATGATGTCCAGATACCAGGTCTCGGCGATCGAGAAGGCGACCTTGATCGGGTCCATCTGGTTGATCGTGGCGAGCACTCCCGAGTCCGGGCCGATCAGATTCCCGACCGTGTAGGCGGCCACGTCGATGCGCCCATCGATCGGCGCGGTGATCTCGGTGTAATCGACGTTGAGCTGGGCCTTCTCGATGTCCGCCTTCGCGGTGCGCACCGAGGCCTCCTGCACGAGGACCTCGGCCTTGGCCTCGTCCACCTTCTGCTGGCTCACGTTCTTGGCCTTGGCCAGCTCCTGGTAGCGGGCCAGGTCGACCCGGGCGCGCTCCAGCGATGCCTCCGCGGCCCCCAGGGCGGCCTCGGTCTGGGCGAGGCTGGCGCGATACTGCTCGGGCTCGATCCGGAACAGGACCTGGCCCCTCTCCACCCGTCCCCCCTCCAGGAAGTCACGCTCCTCCAGGAAGCCCGTGACGCGCGCCCGCAGTGCGACCGTCTCGGCGGCCCTGG
>JBAPYD010000721.1:0-1563 GCA_049284555.1 Chromatiaceae bacterium
CCGCAATGCGTCGCCCGGATCCGCGCCCAGGGGGCAGAAGGCCAGGCGCCGCGTCATCACCGCCGAGACGGCGGTCGCATCCGGCCCGCGCCCGGTGGCGCAGCCCTCCAAGACCAGGTCCCGTTGGCTGAGGGTCCCGACGATCTCGGGTCCTCTCAGCACCGCCAGCACCGGCACATCCTGGTCACGCATGAGCGCGGCGGCCTGCCTGAGACTGGAGTCTTCGGAGACGGCCGGAACCGGCTCGAGCATAAGATCCTGCAGCTGCATCTCGTCACTCCCGGTCTCACCCGTGCTTCGTCGGGACACTGTGGGGCTCCGACTCCGCCCCCAGGGTGCGCAAGGCGTCCAGGACCTCATCCAGGGTGACGGTCAGGGGCTCGCTCGGGGGCATGTTCTCCTCCTCGGCCACCATGCCCTCGCGCAGATCGAGCTCCCACTGGTGCAACAGCTCGATCTTCTCCTGCCGCGAGAGGTCTTCTCGACCCAGCACGTTCTTCGGACTCACCAGCTCGAATCCCGTTTGTTCTCTACCCTTCGGTGCTGTCGACTTGTCGATTCTCATCGCTCACCTCACATACGCTCTGCGATTGCGGCTCAGGCCGCCACCGCCAAGGCCTCGCGCTCGATGGCGGTACTGGATAGCCGGTGCCGCTCCAGCAGCTGCTCCGGGGTCGCGGAGTGGGGCTCGCCGCTGACGCCCAGTCGAAACACACGTGCGAGCCGGCCCACCTGGGCCGCCACCGCCTCCCCGAGCCCGCCGTCCCGGTTGTGGTCCTCGATCACCAGCAAGGTCCCGGTCTCCCTTGCGGCCCGTTGAAGGGTCTCGACGTCGAGCGGCTTGATTGAGTAGGCGTCGATCACCCGCGTTGGCAGCCCCTGCTCGCGCAGACGGTCATGGGCCTCGAGGGCCGCGTGGACCGTGATCCCGGCCGCGATCAGGGTGAGCCGGTCGCCCAGGGACTCGGCCAGCGTCTTGCTGCCCCCAACCGGAAAGATCTCCGCAGGGTGGTAGAGCACCGGTGTCTTACCGCGGGTGGTGCGCAGGTAGACGATGCCCGGTTGTTCGAGGGCGGCCTCCGTGAGGCGTACCGCGCTCACTCCGTCACTGGGATACAGGACGGTGGTCCCATCGAGGGCACGTAGCATGGCCAGGTCCTCCAGGCCCATCTGGGAGGGCCCGTCCTCCCCGACGGAGACGCCGGCGTGGCTGCCACAGATCACCAGGTGCGCGGGCCGCGAGTGCACCGCCATTCGGATGAAATCGTGCGCCCGGGTGAGAAAGGCCGCGAAGGTGGCCACGCAGGGTCGCTTGCCGCTGGCGGCGAGCCCTAGCGCCACCCCCATCATGTTCTGCTCCGCGATTTGGGCCTCCACGAAACGCTCGGGGAAGGCCGAGGCGAAGCCCTCGGTCTTGGTCGAGTTCTTCACGTCCCCATCCAGCACCACCAGGTCGGGGGCGACTGCCCCCAGCTTCTCCAGTGCGCTGCCGAAGGCACTGCGGGTGGCAACCTGGGCCCCTCGCGCGTAGTCGATCTGCAGGGGAGCGGCTGGTGCCCGGCC
>JBAPYD010000722.1:0-6814 GCA_049284555.1 Chromatiaceae bacterium
CCCTCACCCCCTTGATCTATCTGGGGCGCCATCTGATCGAGCGCTATCTGGGGCCGGATCTCTCCAGGACCCTGAGGGAGCGGGCGGCCGCCAGCAGCTAGGGAGCGGGGGGGCGCGCGTCCACGGCGGCGGCAACCCGCTCCTGATGCCCTGCCCACCACTGTTCCGCGATGGGGTCGAAGGCGGTGGGAAGGGTCCAGAGCCGCAGGTCGGGGTGAACCTCCAGCATCGAGAGGGCCGCGCTCGGGTCCTGGCTCACCACGGCGCCGGAATCCAGGAACCAGAGGCTGCCCCACGGGAACGCCTGTTCCACGATCGAGTGGCCGAGCAGGACCAGGTCCACATCCTTCACCCGAGGTCCGGGAAAGCCCCGGGCGGCCCGGCTGATGCTGGTGCGGGACCACAGGGCGACGGTCCGGGCCTGGCCGATGTCGAGCTCGATGACCTCGAGGAAGCGGGTCCAGCTCAGGCCCAGGTCCAGGTCCGCGTGGACCAGGCCGATGCGGCCCTGGGCGGTGCGCAGATCGGCGGCCCAGGGCAGATCCAGGAGCTTCCGGCGCAGGGCCGGATCGTCCCAGGGGTAGTCCGTGGCCCAATCCCCGCCGTTCAGGGTCCACATGAGCCAGGTTTCCGGCTCGTCCAGGGCGTCCAGCATGAGCTGCTCGTGGTTGCCGCGGATGGCGCGGAACCAGGACTGGTCCAGGAGCTCGAGGCAGCGGGGGGAGAAGGGACCCCGGTCCACCAGGTCCCCGAGGGACCAGACGAGATCCCGGGCGGGGTCGAAGCCCGCCAGCGTCAGGAGCCCATCGAAGGCGTGGGCCATTCCGTGGAGGTCCCCGACCACGAAGACGCGGCCGGCATGATCTCTGAGGTCGTGGTAGGCGACGGGTGACAGGGCTCGTCTCCGCGGGGTTGAGGGGATCAGGCCCCCTTGCGGGGAACGGAACGGGTCGGGATCGATCGCGCCGGCGCCCCCCGGGATTGTCCGGCCGGTGCGTCCCCCGCGGGCCCAGCGTCGAGGATCTCGGCATAGAAGTCCAGAAGCCGCTCCGTGAGGGCGGGGGCTGCCCAGGTGCTGGCGTACTCGACTGCCGCGCGGCTCAAGGTGGCGCGCAGGTCCGCATCCCCCAGCAGGCGCAGGCATTTCTCGGCGAAGTCCTGCTCATCCTCCTCGGCGATGAGGCAGCCGCGGCCCTCGGCGAGGACCTCCTTGGTCCCCATGACGGCGGTGGAGACCACCGGCACCCCCAGGGCCATGGCCTCCAGGAGGACGAGCCCCTGGGTCTCCGTGTTGGAGGCGAAGATGAAGGCGTCCCCGGCGCAATAGCAATCCTCCAGGGGACCGTTCCGGTCCAGATAGCCGACGAACCGGGTGTTGTTCTCGATCCCCAGGAGCAGGGCCTGACGCTCGAGGTCCCGGCGCGCCGGCCCCTCGCCCGCGATCAGGAGCAGGACGTCCGGAACCCGCGCCTTGACCCGTACCAGCACCCGCAGCAGGAAGTCGATGTTCTTCTCGAAGGCGAGCCGGCCCACGTGGACTAGGACCGGCCGCCCCGCCGGGATGCCGTAGCGGGCGCGGAAGCGCGGCCCGTCCCCGCCGCTGAACTGGAGGAGCTCGATGCCGGTGGGGATCACCGCGGCCGGGGTCCGGACCCCGTAGCGCAAGAGCACATCCAGCATGGCGCGGGAGGGCACCACCAGGGCATCCACGTCGTTACACTGGGCCGCCGAGAACGTGCGGGCCGCCAGCCGCAGCCAGGCCGAAGGGATGAGGGGGACATATTTGTCCAGGTACTGCTCGAAGAAGGTGTGGTAGCTTTCCAGCACCGGGATGCGCAGCCGACGGGCCAGCGCCACCCCGCTGTAGTGGGCGATGAACGGGGTCTGGATGTGCACCAGGTCGAAGCCCCGGCGTCCCAGCTCGGGACGGAGCCGGCGCAGATGGCGCACCCGCAGGATGCGGTCCTCCGGGTCCACGGGCAGATAGCGCGAGGGGATACGGATCACCTCGAAGGGCTCCGGCGTCCCGTGGCCATAGTCCGGGGCCACCAGGGTCACCTCGTGACCCTTGGCGACCAGCTCCCGGGCGAAGGTCTGGATGGAGGTGGAGACCCCGTTGACCCGCGGGAAGTAGACGTCCGAGAGCATCAGTACGCGCATGGGGCGTCCCAGCGGGCCGGCAGATCATCAAATGGTAACGTCTCTGACACCGAACCGCGGTGAAGGAATCATGACATGGGCATAGCACGGCCCCTCAACCGAGCGTCCGTCGCCACGACCCTGATGGCGCTGGGCCTGATCCTGCTTCCCCTGGGCGCTCCCCGGACGGCGGAGGGGCCGATCCTCTGGGGCTATGGGGTCAAGGGCTGCCGGGATTTCCTCAACGTGGCCCCGGCGCCCGGCGCGGAGGCGATCGGAAACGGCGAGCTCCTGCGCTACCGGGAGTGGCTCGCCGGACTGGTGACCGGGCTCAACCTCGCCACCAACCTGGACGTCCTCAAGGGGGCGGAGCTCGGGGCGGCCCTGACCCGGATCCGGGCCCACTGCGAGGCGCACCCGGAGGACGACTTCTTCAACGCCAGCCTGACCCTGCTGAAGTCCCTGGGCACCGTGGCAGGGCAGGAGCGGGATTAGACGGCTCCGGGGCCCGTGCTGCTGTGGCTGTCACAAAACCGTCATACTATCTTCACAGTCCATTCATGGGTATTCCTTAGACTGCGGGTCGCGATTTGGTCCCATTTCAGGCACCGCAACCAGTGAGGAACTCCATGAACAAGACCCTCATCGCCGCGGCCATCGCCGCCAGCGCCGTCTCGGCCCAGGCCATGGCGCGCGATAACATCAACATCGTCGGCTCCTCCACCGTCTTCCCCTTTTCGACCACGGTGGCGGAGACCTTCGGACGCACCTCCGGATTCAAGACCCCCAAGGTGGAGTCCACCGGCACCGGCGGCGGCATGAAGCTCTTCTGCGCCGGCGTCGGCGTCGATCACCCGGACATCACCAACGCCTCCCGCCCCATGAAGGCCTCCGAATTCGAGACCTGCCAGGAGAAGGGCGTCAAGGAGATCACCGAGGTGAAGATCGGCTTCGACGGCATCGTCCTGGCCGAGTCCAAGTCGGGACTCGAGATGGACCTGACCCTCAAGGACATCTTCACCGCCCTGGCCAAGGAGGTGCCCGACGCCTCCGGCAAGCTGGTGCCGAACCCCAACAAGACCTGGAAGGACGTCAATCCCTCGCTTCCCGCCGAGAAGATCGAGGTGCTGGGTCCGCCCCCCACCTCCGGCACCCGCGACGCCTTCTCGGAGCTGGCCATGGAGGGCGGCTGCAACGCCTATGACTCCATCAAGGCCCTGAAGAAGAGCGATGAGAAGGCACACAAGGCGGTCTGCCACGGGGTCCGTGAGGACGGGGCCTATATCGAGGCGGGCGAGAACGACAATCTGATCGTCCAGAAGCTGGTCGCCAACCCCAAGGCCCTGGGCATCTTCGGCTACAGCTTCCTGGATCAGAACGCCGACAAGATCCAGGGCCTCAAGATCGGCGGCGTCGAGCCCACCTATGACAGCATCGCCAGCGGCGACTACCCGATCTCCCGGTCCATCTTCTTCTATGTGAAGAACGCCCACGTGGGTACCATCCCGGGGATGAAGGAGTACGTCACCGAGTTCACGAGCGACAAGGCATGGGGCCCGGAGGGTTATCTGGCGGACAAGGGGCTGATCGCCCTGCCCGACGACCAGCGTAAGGCGATGGCGAAGAGCGCCCAGGCCCTGACCCCCATGAAGAAACCGGCCAAGTAAGCGCGAGTCTCCCTCGGGCCGGGCCGCGACCCTCCCCGGTCGGGACCCGATCGCCGCGGCGCCCCCTGGGCGCCGTCGGCGTCTGAGCGGTAGCCTCCCAGGTCCTGAAGATGCACGCATCGACCCTGCTCCTGATCCTGCTCGCACTGGTGGCCCTGGCCTACCAGGTCGGGCGAAAACGTGCGGTGGCAAGCGCTGGCGGCGCGGCACAAATCAACACCCTGCACTCCCTGCCGTCCTACTACGGTTTCTATGCCGCCCTGTGGGCCGCCGTGCCGGCCCTGCTGCTGATGCTCCTGTGGTACGGCATCCAGGACTCGGTCGTGACCGCCCTCGTGAAGACCGAGCTGCCACCGGAGATGGTCGAGGGACTCTCTCCCGGACGGCTGAGCCTGCTGCTGAGCGACGTCAAGAACCTGGCCCAGGGCAACATCCTCTCCGGCGAGGTCACCCCGGCGCTCCAGGCCGCGGCGGACCGCTACAGCCGGCTCCAGCAGCTCTCCAGCTACGCCCTGTGGCTCTTCGTGCTGGGCCTGGCCCTGGGCGGCATGGCCCTGGCCGTGCGTCAGACCCATCCCCGGATGCGTGCCCGGAACCGCGTGGAGTCCATCGTGCTGGGAATCATGATCGTGTTCTCCTCGATCGCGATCCTGACGACGCTGGGGATCGTCCTCTCGGTCCTGTTCGAGTCTCTGCTGTTCTTCCAGAAGGTCTCGCCCCTGGAGTTCTTCTTCGGCACCCTGTGGAGCCCCCAGACGGCCATGCGCGCGGACCAGGTGGCGGCGGACGGCTCCTTCGGTGCCGTGCCCCTCTTCACCGGCACCCTGCTGGTGTCCGCCATCGCCATGCTGGTGGCGGTCCCCATTGGGCTCATGTCCGCGATCTATCTCTCGGAGTATGCGCCCCGGAGGGTCCGCTCCCTCGCCAAGCCGATCCTGGAGGTCCTCGCCGGCATCCCGACGGTGGTCTACGGCTTCTTCGCCGCGCTCACCGTGGCGCCCCTGATCCGCGGCTTCGGTGAGTCCCTGGGACTCACGGTCGCCTCGGAGAGCGCCCTCGCCGCCGGGCTGGTGATGGGGATCATGATCATCCCCTTCGTCTCCTCCCTGTCGGACGACGTGATCAACGCCGTGCCCCAGTCCATGCGGGACGGCTCCTATGCCCTGGGGGCCACCCAGTCGGAGACGGTCCGCCGCGTCATCATCCCCGCCGCCCTCCCGGGCATCGTGGGCGGCATCCTGCTGGCCGTCTCGCGGGCCATCGGGGAGACCATGATCGTGGTGATGGCCGCGGGGCTGGCGGCCAATCTCACCGCCAATCCGCTGGATAGCGTGACCACCGTGACCGTTCAGATCGTGACCCTGCTCACGGGTGATCAGGAGTTCGACAGCGCCAAGACCCTGGCCGCATTCGCCCTGGGTCTCACCCTGTTCCTGGTGACCCTCACGCTCAATATCATCGCGCTCCACATCGTGCGGAAGTACCGTGAACAGTATGAATAGCCCCGCGATCGATCCTGGTACCGGCACCCCGGGGCCGGCCCCCGCGGGCGAGCCCGCGACCCGGCGGACCATCGATATCGTCAATGCGAGCCTCAAACGGCGCTATGCCCAGGAGCGGCGTTTCCGCTTGCTGGGCGCCACGGCCGTGACCCTGGGGCTCCTGTTCGTGGCCGTCCTGTTCCTCGACATCGTCGCCAAAGGCTACACGGCCTTCCAACAGACCTATATCCATGTGCCCGTCTACTTCGACGCCGACACCCTGGACCCCACCGGGGAGCGGGACCCCCAGACCCTGGCCAACGCGGACTACATGGGGCTGATCAAGAAATCCCTGCGCCAGCTCTTCCCCGAGATCACGGAGCGGCGGAAGCTGCGGGAGCTGTACTCCCTGGTGAGCGTCGGGGCGGGCGTGCGACTGCAGCAGATGGTCCTCAACCACCCCTCCGTGATCGGCACCACGAGGGACATCTGGCTGCTCGCGGGCGCGGATGTGGATATGCTGATCAAGGGCCATATCGATCGAGACGCGCAGGAGTCGGACCGCCGGATCAAGGACGGCGCCCTGGAGCTGGTGGACCGGATGGTCGCGGACGGACGCATCGAGAAGCGCTTCAACACCGGCTTCTTCACCAACGGAACCTCCCGGGAGCCGGAGATGGCGGGCATCGCCGGCGCGGTCATGGGGTCCTTCTACACCCTGGCCCTGACCCTGTTGTTCTCCTTCCCCATCGGTGTGGGCGCGGCGCTCTACCTGGAGGAGTTCGCCCCCAAGAACCGCTGGACGGACCTGATCGAGGTCAACATCAACAACCTGGCCGCCGTGCCCTCCATCGTGTTCGGCCTGCTGGGTCTCGCGGTCTTCATCAACATCTTCGGCGTGCCCAGATCCACGCCCCTGGTCGGGGCCCTGGTGCTGACGCTGATGACGCTGCCCACCATCATCATCGCCAGCCGCGCGGCCCTGAAGTCGGTGCCCCCGTCCATCCGCGAGGCGGCCCTGGGGGTCGGGGCCTCGCCCTTGCAGACCCAGTTCCACCATGTCCTGCCCCTGGCCATGCCCGGCATGCTCACGGGCACCATCATCGGCATGGCCCAGGCCCTGGGAGAGACGGCCCCGCTGCTGATGATCGGCATGATCGCCTTCATCGTCGATATCCCCGGTGGGTTCACCGACGCGGCGACGGTGCTCCCGGTTCAGATCTTCCTGTGGGCGGACAGCCCGGAGCGCGGGTTCGTGGAGCGCACCTCCGCGGCCATCATCGTGCTGCTCGGGTTCCTGCTCCTGATGAATCTCGCCGCCGTCATCCTGCGGCGCAGGTTCGAGCGCCGCTGGTGAGTGGCGCGGCCCCTTCGCTCGAGCTCAGAGGCAACGCATGAATACCTTGGCAAACGAGATCGCCCGGGACACCAGCGCGGCGGCCATCAGCGCCGCCGACCTGGCGAAGGGTGGAACCTTCGGCGGGACCGTGGGTGACATCACGGCGGTGGACCCCAGGATGGTGTGCC
>JBAPYD010000723.1:0-3316 GCA_049284555.1 Chromatiaceae bacterium
TTAGTGCGCCAGCGAAGTATCGTGGTTAGAGCAGAGGCTGGATTTCGAAGCGAGAACGCGGTCGACCGTGGCGACGCTGACAACAAAGACGCTGGCGTTCTGGACACTTCTTCTCGCCAATGCCGCGGTTGCCAGGCCGGTGGGGGCCGAGCCCGTACCGGGTGATCCGCTGGCCTATGATCGGGTGACCGAGCTGGGCGGGGTGTCTCTCAATCTCGACGCTACCCATGTGTACGCGACGATTGAGCCCTGGCAGAGGCGGCTGGAGATTGTCCGTTACGCTCTGGAGAGCGGGGAGGTTGCTCCTGAGACCTTGTTCGCGCCCCCCTGCGCCGGTCTCAACACAGTCGGCGCGGACCGCCAGGAGAGGCGCCTGGCGTTCACCTGCGACCCACTGGGCGACGAGCGCCACAAGCTCCATCTCGTCGATATCGACACCGGTGCGTATCTGGTGCCCACGCCCCGCGATCAGTTGGATATCCCCTGTGCCTTCTCCCCCGACGGGACCGTCATCTATGCCGCGCGGGGCTACCACATCTGGGGCGGCACGCGCATCGTCGCGATCTCCACCTCCACCGGCGAGGCCCGGACCCTCTTCGCGACGGAGAACGCCAGACTCTTCTGCCACGACCTATCCGAGGACGGCCGGCGGTTGCTGATCGAACGCTACGTCGACAACGGAGAGCGATACCTGGGGATGCTGGATCTTCGGCATGGCGCCATCGCGTGGCTGCTGCGGGAGCCAGGGGTCCAGGTCAAGCAGCCCCAGTTCGTCGGCGAGACCGTGTCTTTCCTCGCCAACAGGTCAGGGGACCGGTTTGGGCTCTGGAGCTGGGATCGGGCCTCCGGCCTGCGCCCCGTTGATCTGCCGGTGAGCGAGGACATCGCCGGGTTTCAGCAGAACGACAGGGGCCTCTTGGCGCTCTCCTACAGCAACGGGCTACAGCCGGTCACCGAGCTCTATCGGCGGCGTGGCGAGGGCGCCTGGGATGCGGTGTCGCTCGGGGCGGAGCCGGAGGAGATCAAAACCATCGCGCTGGCCAAGGAGAGCGCGGACCGCGTCGCCATCCTCACGGAGGATGGGCGGCCAGCGCGCCTGTCGATTTGCGAGCGCGGGAAGACGCGCCTGTTGCTCGACACGGACGAAACCGGCTTACCCGAAGGCGCCTTCGCCCGCTACCAGTCCCACTGGATCAAGAGCTTCGATGGCACCGCGATCCCGACGCACCTGCTCATCCCCGCGTTCGCGACCGCGCAGCGGCCCCTGCCCATGCTGCTCTGGGTTCACGGCGGACCGGACGAACACCAAGACCCCGTCTACTCCAGCAGGTTTCAGCGGCTGGCCAACGCCGGCTTCGCGGTCGTGCTACCCAACGTGCGGGGATCGAGCGGGTTTGGCAAGGCATTCCAAGCAATGGACAACGGCGACTGGGGCGGTGCCCACATCCGTGATCTGCTTGCCGTGGCGGAGTTTGCCGCCGGACTCGATTGCGTCGCCGACCGTCCGCGGTTCATCGGGGGCGACTCCTTCGGGGGCTTCTCCGTTCTCTCCGCCATCATTCAGTACCCCACCGCCTTCGACGGCGCGGTTGACCTCTTCGGGATCTCGGACATCGGCAGCTTCTTCCGGGGACTCCCGGATCCGGTCCGCCCCCAGCTCATCCGTGAGCTGGGCTTCGATCCGGCCCAGGAGCCCGCGCGCGCCAAGGCGATGTCAGCCCTGCATCACGTCGATAGGATCGTTACTCCGCTGCAGATCCACCAGGGGATCCATGACCCCCGGGTGCCGATCGAGCAATCGCGAAGGCTCGTCGCGTCGCTCCACAAGCGTGCCATTCCGGTGGAGTATTTCGAATACGCGGAAGGGCATGGCTTCATGTACCTCGAGAACCGCGTCTTGTACCGGGAGCGAATGATCCGATTCTTGATTGCATTGACAGATTCTTATCCGAAATCCCCATCCGCGGATGAAGTGACGGTGGACTGACTGTCTGGACTGCGACGATCACTGTGCGGCATGCGCGAGCGCCGAGGGCGTCCGGCAGCCCACGATCGCCGGAGCCTCGTGAATCAGCTCGTCGTTCTGCAGGGCCTCCACCATGAACAGGGCGAAGTCCACGCGACGCGTTCGATTGCTCGCGAGGATGCGATCGCCGACGTGCCGGCTCCACACGGGCAGGCCCTGGCTCTCCCCCTCTTCCAGATCGCTCCCGCGCACGACCGTCCACCGCGTGTCGCTGGCAAACACGCGCCGGCAAGCTTCGACCTGATCGTCGAGGTCCGCGACGCGCAGCAGCCGCGCCAGCCAGCCGAAGGTCGCCACGGACCATTTGAACCTGCGCGAGTACCGATCCTGACCGTCGCGGCTGACGTGCCACCCGCAGGAGAACACGAGTCGCGCGCCCGGCGGCGCAGAGTCGAGCACCGCCTGCGCCGTCCCCGTCGCGTAGTTCTGGACGCCCCAGGGGACGAGGACGGTCAGGACCCCGTCGCACCCCGCGACCGCCTTCTCGATCACCCTGCGGTCGTTCGTCGCTCCCGGGATGATGGTGATGCGCCCCGCGAGCGCGTCGAGCTTGCCGACGCTTTGCTCGCGGCACACGCCGACGACCTCGTAGCCACGATCCAGCGCATGCCGCACCATGTACCGACCGAGCTTACCGGAGGCCCCGACGATGCAGACTTTCATGTGCGCTTGATGAATCGCTCGACGGCGGTTCGCCACTGACTGGCGTTCTTCGAAAAATAGGAATCGTGCCCGCTCCGCTCGAAGGTCACGAATTCCTTGGTGCCGGGGATGACCTCGAACATGCGACGCGCCTCGGTCAGGCTGACCCGGGGATCGCGCGCGCCATGCATCAGCAGGGTGGGACAGTCAAGGGACGCGGCGTAGTCCGAGGGATTGTGCTCGAAGCCACCGAACCCCCACTGCCCCCCGCCCCAGAAGACCAGCAGCTCTGCGCTCGGAAACGCGGGGACCTGCATCGCGCGGAAGCGATGACCAACCGTATTGAACAACGTGTCGAACACCGCTTCCAGCATCACGCCATCCGGTTGGACGGCGTGGGCGTGGCCGGCCCTCAGGATAGCCGCGGCGCCCATGCTCCGGGCGAAGAGAAAGACGTTCCCATGCGACAGACGTTCTCGGGCGTCGCGTATGGCGGCGGCGACGTCCTCCGCTTCGTGAACCCCCACGGTCGTGTAGGATTCCGACGATCCGCCCGAGCCCCTGAAGTCGACCAGCAGCAGGGACGCACCCAGATCGAGGAACGCCCGCGCCTCGTCCAAGAGTGACGTCTTCTCCGCGGAGTAGCCG
>JBAPYD010000724.1:0-2353 GCA_049284555.1 Chromatiaceae bacterium
GGTTCGAGCAGATCCGCACCGGCGGCGCCATCGCAGGTTGGGCTAGCTATTGCTCCCCCGCTATTTCAAAGGGTCAGGGCCGATCTTCATGGGGCGGCTTGCGCAACAGTGCGATCACCGTTCGCGACTTCGGGCCGGCGGAGCTACTGCTGCGCCCGCGTTGGTCCCTGCGTTACCCGAGGGAGCGGTTGATTTCGGCGCTGCCCTCACTCTTATCGGCGCCGTTTGTTGCGTTGCGTTCGGCACCGGCGGAGGCACTTGCAGTGCCTGATCGTACGCCGTGGCCGAGGGCTGTAAAGGCCTTCCTGAAGCTATGGCGGCGCTATGCCTGACGTCCGCAGCGGCCCAGCAGCATCGAGCAACCGACGGTCTGCAGGCGGCAAAGCCGATGGGCCCGCAGGGCGGGCAGGTTGTTCAGATACCGTGCGATTCCGAAGTCTTGGGTGTTGTTGATCGTGGCGCACAGCAATGGGGTGTGATGGATTGGAGGTTCCTCGCATGTTGACCCGCGTTTATCTCCGTTTTGCATTCTGCAACGCAAGATGCCTTATCAGTATGAATTTTTTCCCATGGCGTCGATCTCCTCCTTGAGTCCGGAGCGGCGCAACAGCCCAAAGGCCAGACCGACCTGGGCATAGTCCGCAACCGTGGGCTCGGACATGGGCGGCAGGCCCCGGGCGTCGGTGTAGCGGCGCAGCACCGGGTAGGCGTCCGCATAGTCCGCCGCTTCCCTGGGCTGGCCGGCGGCAGGCTTGCCGGGCGGCAGATAGGCGTCGTTCACAGCGCGCATCTCGTCCCACAAGGCCGGGAGATGGAAGTGTGGCCCCAATATCGGGATGCCTGGCAAGGGCTTTCCGGGGACGTCCTGGCGGGTGAGCTTGGACAACGGGAAACGCGGCGAGCGGGCGCCGAAACCGGTGAGGTAGCAGATGGATTGGGGATTCGCGCCGAGCTGTGGATGCGGGCTTTGCCAGGCCCAATCCAGATAGTCCGTGTTGCCGGTCAGGCGGTAGGCCTGAAGCAGGGGTAGGGTGGCGCGGGTGGAGACGGCGAAAGAGCCCCAGCCGACGAGGCCGATTGCCTGGTGGGCAGGCGCCCGGAAAGGGTGCTCCTGAGCTTTACGGACACGCCAATCGGCCGCGGCAATGAGCGCGGTGCGGGACTCGGCGACCCAGCGCGGGTCCTTGCCCTCTCCGTCCGCCAAGAGGTAGGCCCAGAGTCCGGCCAGGGCGAAGTCCTTGAAGCTCACCCCGGCGGTGGGGTCGATCTTTAGCCGCGGCAAGGCCTGCTCGAAGGCGTTGCGGTAGCGATGCTCACCAGTGGTTCGGTACAGCTCGGCGGCGGCCCAGAGGAGGTTGTCTTTGGCCGAGGCGTCGGCGTAGTCCCCTGCACGAACATCGGGCGGGTTCTTATAACGCTGTCCTTCGGCGGGCCACTGCGGATGCGTCTGCAAGAAGTCCCAGGCCGCTTCCGCTGCCGCCAAGACCCGCGCGGCGCGCTCTGGACGATACGGCCGGATCAATCGGGCGTGCAAGGCGCTGGCGGCGGCGAAGGCGGCGGTGGCGTGGGTGGTTTTTTCGGCCAGCAGGCGCGGGCGGGGAATCTGGTCCGGGGGCACGTCGTCCCAGGTCTTGCTGGCGACCCGGAACCAGACGCCGCCGTCGCCGGGATCCTGCATGCCGAGGAGCCAGTCCATGCCCCACTCCAGCTCGTCGATCAGGTCGGGGATGCCGTTGTCCGATTCGGGGATGTTGAAGTCGCCGTCCCCAAAGCGCCCCGGTGCTAGGTCGAGAGCTGCCCCCGCGAGGAACCAGATCGGGGCGGCGTTGGGGACATATTGGCCGTAATCACCGGCGTCGAACCAGCCACGTTGTACCGGATGCCTGGCTGCGGGGCTCATGTCCGTAGGGCTTCCGCGGCTCAGCGGCGATTCGCTCACCGCCGAGTGGAAGGCCGCGTCCATGCCTTCCCGGATGCCGCCATTAGGGCGTTCGTAGCCGGGATCGGCCCAAGGGGCGATGATCGGAGTGCTATTTCGGCTGTGATAGAAGAGGCGCATGACCGCCCGGTAGGGGGCGTCATAGACGTTCTGCGAGATGGTAAAGGCGTCCGATACGCCGATGCCAGGGACCCGTATCCGGTAATGCCCCGGCCGGTCCAGCGCGGTGAAGTCGGCCTCGAAGACATCGTTGCCGCTCCATGGGTCCGCTGGGGCGCTGACGCGGGCCTCGCCGGCGAAGACGGGCTTCCCGGTATCGGCGTCGATGACCTCGAATCCGGTGACATCCAGCGGAAGGGGTCCGGCAGTGCCAAGCCAATTGCCCAGGAAGGCGAGCTTTCGTGACCCCGGGGT
>JBAPYD010000725.1:0-11021 GCA_049284555.1 Chromatiaceae bacterium
AGACCCGGATCCTGGATGGCGAGCAACTCCAGGCCAGCGAGCCCGAGCTGGGGCCGCGCCCCGCCCAGGCCCTGCTCCTGCCCGAGGTGGCCCAGGTCCGCAACCCGCGCCTCGTCAAGTCCGCGCGTCGCTTCCTGGAGGGGCGCATCACCCTGCGGGAGCAGGAGGAGGTGCTGGAGCTGCTCGTGGAGCAGGGCCGCGCCCGGGGCGTGCGCACCCCCAAGGGCGAGATCCTCGCCGACCAGGTGGTGATCTGCACCGGCGCCTGGACCGCCAAGCTCCTGGAGCAGCTCGGCAGCATGCCGGAGATCGAGCCCGTGCGCGGTCAGATGATCCTGTTCCTCGCGCATCCCGGGCAGATCAATCACGTCACCCTCCATCAGGAGCGCTATGTCATTCCGCGCCGGGACGGCCACGTCCTGATCGGCAGCACCCTGGAGCACACCGGCTTCGTCAAGGCGACCACGGCGGAGGCCAAGGAGGCCCTCTACCGCAGCGCCGTGGAGCTCTTCCCCATCCTCAAGCGCACCCCCATCGAGGACCACTGGTCCGGGCTGCGCCCCGGCTCGCCGAGCGGCATCCCCTATATCGGGGCCTACCCCGGCATCGAGGGGATCTACCTCAACGCCGGCCACTACCGGAACGGCGTGGTCACCGGCCCCGCCTCCGCCCGGCTGGTGGCGGACCTGATGCTGGGCCGCGAGCCCATCATCGACCCGGCACCCTACGCCCTCGGGGCCGCGCGTTGAGGGGCCTCGTCGGTCACGCCGGCCACGGGCGCATTGAGGCGGGTGCCCGCCTTCCCCTATACTTCCCCGTCCCCAAGCCGATGTAGCTCAGTCGGTAGAGCAACTGATTCGTAATTAGTAGGTCGGCGGTTCGAATCCGCCCATCGGCTCCATTAAAATCAGGCCGTTAGCCTGTATCCCGTCCTCCAAGGCTGCCGTCCGGCGGCGATTTCTACCGAATTTCTACCACGTCCCGCGATTTTGCTACACTGTGTGGGAGTCTTCTGGGCTGTCCCAGAGACAGGCGAGCCCCGAGGTGCTGGTAACACCCCGAGGCTCTAGTCACCACCCGATGTGGGAGCATCGCGATGGCAACCATCCGTAAGTATGAGGGCAAGCGGGGCATCCGCTATACCGCCCAAATCCGTTTTCAGGGTCACTCTGAGCACAAGGCTTTCGCCCGCAAGTCCGATGCGGTGGCCTGGGCGAAGAAGCGCGAGGTGGAGTTGAGGGAGCAGCCGCACCTGCACCAGCCTGTCAAGGACACCCTTGCTCATGTCCTCTCCCGCTACGAGCGGGAGGTCCTGCCCAACGCCGGTAAGTCCATCCGCCAGGATCGTCCCCGATACCTCGCCTGGTGGCGGGAGCACTACGGCACCCTGCCCGTGGTCGCGCTCGGGACCCGTCAGGTTGCGGAAGCCCGAGACCGGCTCTTGAAGACGCCCAAGAAGCGCGGGACTGGCACCTTGAGCCCCGCTACCGTCGGGCAATACCTGCTCGCCCTGTCCCACGCCTTGGCCGTTGCGCGAGGCGAGTGGCACCTGATAGCGGACAACCCGGTGCTCGCGGTCTCCAAGCCGCGACTAGGCAACGAGCGCACGCGGTCCCTATCCGACGACGAGCTGCGCCGTCTGCTGGCAGCTTGCCGAGAGTCCGAGTCACCCCACTTGGTGGAGGCGGTGACCCTTGCCCTGACCACGGGAGCCCGTGCCCAGGAAGTGATGACGCTGGAATGGCGGGACTTGGACTTTGCCGCCATGACGGTGACCTTCCGCACCACTAAAACCGGTGAGGCTCGCACCGTGGCCCTCGCGGAGGCGGCTGCCGGTCTTCTGCGTCCCCGTCGCGGTGTCGGGCTGGTCTTCCCCGCGCCGTTCGACCCCAAACGACCAGAGCGCCCGCCGACACCGGTGGACCTGCGCAGTGCCTGGGACACCGCACTCAAGCGTGCGGGCATCGCCGACTTCAGGTGGCATGACATGAGGCATTGCGCCGCCAGCATCCTGGCATCCGGCGGCGCCAGCCTACTGGAGATTGGCGCAGTCTTGGGGCATCGAACGGCGAGCAGCACCAAGCGCTATTCACACCTAACAAAGGAGCGGGTGGCGCAAGCATCCGCCCGACTGGGAGAGCACCTGACCAAGGTCGCAGGCTGATGTACGGGTTCCCGCCCGACTTCCCGTTGCGGGAGCATCTTGATCGGTTGGCGGCGGACTACTCGCGGAAGGCGGGCGCTCACTGGACCACCCCCGCTCAACGAGCGAGGAGCGCCGAGCGTGCTGCCGCTGCCCTGAGGAAGGCGCACCTGGCATTGCTGGAGCTTCAGCGGTGCGGCGGCGGGGGCCTGCTGAGCGTGGACCCGGAGACCCTGCTCCGAGACGCAGAGCGCATCGGGGAGGCTGCTAAGCGAATTCCGGACATTGAGATGAGGGGCAAAGTGCCCGAATACGCCAGGATGGACCTGGTCCTGCGGCTCCACGGGCTGTACGCAACCGAGACCGGTAACAGCCACCGCTACACCCACGCCCGTGACACGGACGGATATCACGGTCCATTCATTGACTTCGCGGTGTGGGCGGGCTCAGAAATTGGCATTGAGCTGACGCCCCGATTCATCGCTTCCACGCTAGACATGAAGCGCACGAATTGGCGTGAAATAAATCAATTCATGCGCTGAGCCTTACTGCAACAGACCCTTCAGACTTCCCCCGAGCCTGATGCACAGGCTTCGGGGCTTTCCTCAACAGCCCCGTCACTTGCTGACCGGAGGCTGTTATGCCAGCACCGCGCTACGCGTCCCCGCTCCCGCCGGAGCCGCCCAAGCCCCGCATCCGCCTAGGGCGTGTCCAGGACCTGCTTGCCGAACATCCTGGGCTGACTGAGCCCGCCGTCCGCGCCTACATCTTCCGGGCGAAGGAAAACGGGCTGGAGCGTCACCTGTACCGCAAGGGTCGCCGGGTCTGGTTCGACCTAGACGGATTTCAGAGGTGGGTTTCGGAGGATGAGTGAGGTGGCGCACCACTCAGCGATGTCGTACTGCGGGATTTCCGCGAGGCGTTGGCCGAGCCGGGAGCCCCTCAGAGAAAGCGCCCCCCGAAAGGGGGGCACCCACCAACCGGTGCCGGAAATCTTGCCCGATTAGCGGCACCGATTAGCAACAGGAGTTTATCAATGTTGCGACTAACTTTGCTCGAAGCCATGCAGGCAAACGGCCTGAACATGAGCGATCTGACCGTCCTAGCTCCCCAGCGGGACCCCTACCGGCTGGACACTCCAGCCAATCACATCTTTGGCAAGTGGCTGGCCGATGCCTACGCCCGGGTCAAACATTCCATCATCGCGCAGCGCATCCACCTGCGGGGCTTGCACTACCTGTTCGTGGGCAGGGTGACGCTGCCGAACGGCTCGCCGTATACCAACACAGACGAGAATTGGCTGTTCCTCTCGGAGAAGGCGATCAAGGCGGCTCGGCATCTGGGCTACGTCCCATGGTGCGCCATCCGGGACGCCCGGAACAGTCCGCCCCGAGTCTTCACCCCGGAGCATGAGCCACCGGTCTGGACGTTGAGAGTCGGAGAGATCGAGCTGTACCTGCCGGACGAACTGGCGCCGCGCCTCCAGATCGTGGGAAACCTCTCACGCCAGCCCTGGCGGCAGGTGGTCATCGCCGAGAAGCAGGGAGTCGAGGATCTGCTGTTGCCCGTGTGCCGCACCTACAAGGCGACGCTGGCGCTGCCCGCCGGTGAGGTCTCCGAGACGATGGTCTACGACCTGTTGGCAGAGGCTGCCGACGACGGCAGACCCCTTGCCGTGCATCAGTTGGGCGACTGCGACCCCGCCGGGTTCCAGATGGCGGTCTCGACCGCTCGGCACATCCAAGCCATCCGCGAGGAGCAGTTCCCGGACCTAGAGGTGCGGGTCTACGCACCGGCCCTGACCATTGGCCAGGCCAACCAGTGGGACCTCCCGAGCAGCCCGCTCAAGGCGGGTGAGGGCAGGGCTGACCGCTGGCTAGCGGCCTTCGCGCGGGAGCAGACGGAGCTGGACGCGGCAGTCGCTTTGGCGGGTAACGAACTCGTGGCCGTGGTGCGCAGCTCGTTGGCCCAGCACTGGGATGCCACCCTGGCGCGGCGCGAGGCCGACCTCCGGGAGCGGCTGGAGCGCCAGGCCAACGAACGGCTTGCCGCACAGCTCGGGCCGGAGAACCTGGCCGCTATTCGCGAGCAGGCCGAGGGCAAGCTCGCAGAGCTTCAGGACCTTGTGGCCGAGATCAACGACGCCTTGCGGGTTGACGCCAGTGCTTTGGACCTGGAGATGCCCGAGGAGCCCGAGGTACTGGTGGGCGACGTCAACCCGGACGACGTTCCGCTGTTCGACTCCAGCGAGGATTGGGTTACGGCAACCCGTAAGCTCAAGAGCCGCAAACGCTACTGAGTCTCCCCGCCCCAGGGATGGGGCACCCACCTGGCGTCAGTCCCCTGACGCGGCGTTCGTTCAGCGCCCGCATGAAAGTAGGGGAGGGCATAGTAGACCGTGGCTCGCAAGAACAAGACCCTCTCATCCAACTCCCGGCTGTCCCTGCCGAAGCCGTTCATCGCTTTGCCTCAGTTCCTATTCCAGCGTTCGCCCGACTTCGATGACCGAGCGCCGTTGGATGTGATGTCCGAGGCGGCGCGACGGACCCTCTACTTCCTGCTTAGTCAGTATCAAGGCCGCAACAACGGCGACTTGGCCATCGCGCCCAAGACTTGCGAGAAGTACGGGATTCCTCGCAGTATCGCCCGGCGCGGTATCACCGAGCTGGCGTATCACGGACTCGTCGTAGAGACCCGCCGGGGATCCCTTAACAGGACCTCTCTTTTCGGAGTTACCTGGCTCGGCCTCGACGAAGAGGTCAGCCACAAATTCGACGAGGGGGTCGAGCCGTCGCCGGTACCACTCCAAAGTTGGACCCTGCAGTACCGCAGGACCCGCACGGCGCATTTGGTGAAAGAGCACGAAGATTTCCTGACAAGGCGGGCCGGGGGGCGCTGGCGAAAAGACGAGGCGCCGTCGCTTCCTTCCCCTTCCGTGCCCTCAAACAGGCGAAGGAGATCGAAGCGCACATCCATGGCTATATAGAAAGGTGTCTTGACGGGAGGACAAGCGGAGCGCCCAAAAAGGCCTTGACTTGTATGAAAGGGAGGACAAGGAGAGAAGGTCCCTTGTACTGACGGGAGGACAAGTCAGCGTTTTGCTTGTATAGACGGGAGGACAGGGAAATTTTTGCAGCGACGGATGCGGTCGGAGCTTCCGTGGGGTATGAGGGTGGGCTCCGGCGGATCGATTAGCGGCCTGCGATGCACAATCGCTTCCGCTGTGACGATACGCCGTGGCCCCCGCGTCTGGTCGCGGGACCGGTCCAGACGGTGCGTGCCAGTTGCCGGACGCAGCTGGGAAAGACGTGGCGGGCTCACCGGATGAACCTGGCGGGGGGCTACGATGGTCGGCACGTCGGAAACCCAGTTTGCTGTGCCCTGAGATAAACCGTGGCCAGACCTTCCTCCTTCACCAGCGAGCGGATCCGCAAGGCCCATTCGGTCAGGCGCATTGATCCCGTCGTGCAGTCCCTGGCCGAGCACCTCGCCGAGATTCCTGAGCTGCGGCATGTGAAGATCTTTTCGGAACGGCTCACGGCCTCCAACGTCCTGTCGGAGGACAACAAGAAAAATCCGGTCGTACGAGTAGGTGCCGACGGGATCGTTGGGGTCGACCTATTGATCGACGGCGAGGCGAAGATCGTGCAGTTCTTTGCGCTGACCTCCGCCATCAAGGGTTGCGGGCGTAGGATCGTTGCCGCGGTGGTTGGGGCAACGCCCGATGATTGGCATCTGACCGTCTTGTTGGACTGGAGTGGCGGCTTCTGGCGGAGGATGGCGAAAGACTACCCGCGTCTGTTAATTGCCTGATTCCCAAGCAGGGGCCCCACGGTCCATGGCTTCCTTGTCCTGCCACCAGGGGACGCCCGTACCCCGTACAGACGGGCCCGTTTCGCGCTACCAAGCGAAGCGTCCGCGGGGCAGGGCCCTGACAAAGCTCACTCCTTGGGGACCGGCACCGGTGTAGCATTCGGCAGCGCGGGTCCGCGGTGTTGTGCCCATCCGTCGATGGACTGTGACCAGGCCGCAGAATTACCCTGTCTGATTGGCCCGTTGCGGGGCTGGAACGACCCGAACAGGCAAGCAGGAGCACCAAGAAGCCCCATGCGCAAGCTCGCCCTGGCCAAGCTGGAGCGACACCTCTTCGGCGCGGCGGCCGGACAGCGACGTGTGGGTCTTTTTCGGCGACTTGCCTGAGGAGTTAAGGGAGGTGCTCCACAACCGAGACCGACACTCCCTATGCTTCCCCGCGGGGCTCGACTTTCCGCCCGCTGCCCCGGAGCCTACCCCCGCCCTGCCGCTACCCCGGATCGAGCAGGTGTGCTAGGTTCCAGCATGGAATGGTAGTCGGCTCTCTGGCGTTCATGGAACGACGCGGTTGGATCCCAGTAGGCAGCATACGGCCAGAACTGCCTCGCAAGGGTCCTCTGGCGAGTGTCCATGATGTGTACATAAACGGACGCCGGGTTGGAGGCGTCCGAACGCGACCTCGACCATTGTTCCGTCGCGGAAGGTTGTGCTCCGCTTGAAGGCCCACAGCGCGGCCTCCAACTCCTTCACGACTTAGCCGGTGCCGCATATCCCGGTTGGCTCCTGGTAGCGGAACGAGGTTGCTGCGATCTCCGCCAACCGTGGGGGGCACGCGCTCCCATCGCCCTGAAACCGAACAATGGCCGGGGTTGAGTAGGTCTTCCTTGACTGCCGCGGTGACGGATCCAGCGGTCTGCTTGTTCTCGACACTCTAGATGCACTGCTGTCTCAGCTTCCGATTCGCATCGAGGCGCCTCAGCGCCCCATGCCCGCAGATGCTTCCAAACGCCTTGGGCGACATTGGTTGGATCATCGGGATCGGCTCCGTGACCGGTGGGGGACAATCGCTGGACCATTGCGGTCCGGTAGACACGGACCTGCTGCGCAATTGCGTGCCCCTCCTACTAGAGAATCACGTCCGCAGCCAAGCGGACAGCGCGTTGATCAGCACATGATTGCCACCTCCCTTGCCGCGGCCGCCCGCCCGTTTTGGCGTTTGCTGGCGCACTACAAGATCGATGCGGAGCGCGTTTTCCGCGAAGCCGGTCTCGATCCGGAGCTGATAGATCAGCCACGGGCGCGTTACAAGGCTGAGGGACAGACGCAGGCGTGGAGGAAGGCAGCGGAGCTCATCGAGGATCCATTCTTCGGACTGAAGACCGGCGAGTTCTGGGTACCCGCCGATTTCCATGCGCTCGGCTGTGCCTTCCTGACGAGCAGCACCCTGTTCACGGCATTGCACCGTCTTTCCCGTTACGTGAGCGTCGTCCACGATGTGGTCGAAGTGGATATCGGCGACGACGAGGACAACGTCTCCGTTACCCTGAGACCGGATGCCGACCTCTACGCTAAGCCCTGCGCGCCACAAGAAGATGGCGGCTGGGCGGTACTACTACGCATGTGTCGCGCCGCCTACGGCCAGGCGCTGAACCCTGTCGAGATTCGCTTCCGGCACAGCGCACCGCAGTATGTCGGGGACTACTACAGCCTCTTCCGCTGCCCGCTCATCTTCGACGCACCGGAGTCGGCGATTCTCTTCTCCCGCACGGACGCACTCCGCCCGCTGCCCGCTCGAAACCGGGAGCTTGCGCAGGCAAATGACAAGATTCTCAGTGACTTCCTCGGCAAGCTGCGCAAGGACGACCTCATCACCCGCGTGAAGACGGCTATCACCGAGGAGCTTGCCTCCGGCGCGCCGACCGATGAACAGATCGCTCAGTTACTCTTCATGAGTTCCCGCACACTGAGCCGCAAGCTCAGCGCCCTCGGGACGAACTACTCCCAGCTCGTCGAGGCGGTGCGGCGTGAACTGGCCGAGCAGTACATTGCCGATCCCGCCCTGACCATCAGCGAGATCGCTTTTTTGCTCGGCTTCTCCGAGCAGTCCGCCTTCTCCCGCGCCTTCCGCCGCTGGACCGGCCAAGCGCCAAGCACGGTCCGCGAGCAAGTGTCCGCCTGATCCGTCAAATACCCGGACCCCGGATCCTCACCCAAGACGATTGACCGTTGGCGTCAAGCAGTTGGCGCCGCGGGTCAAGCGTGTTCGCTTGCCCGGGGCGTAACCTGCTCCCCATGCACAACCGGCGTCCGGAGGCGTCTCATGCGCAGAAGGAAACCGACGCTGCCAAGCGGCAATCCTGACGAGTCCAGGGTGACTGAACACGGGCCCGAGAGGGCCTGGTCCTTGATGGAAACGCTCGATGGCTACGAGG
This sequence comes from Chromatiaceae bacterium, assembly GCA_049284555.1. Classification (GTDB taxonomy): domain Bacteria; phylum Pseudomonadota; class Gammaproteobacteria; order Chromatiales; family Chromatiaceae; genus Thiodictyon. The sequence goes on from JBAPYD010000725.1 coordinate 8,389, forward strand.
TCGAGGAGCTGACGCCCAGGCAGGCGGCCAGGCTCCTGCGGAAACGAATCGCCAGGCGCTCCGAGCCGGAGGCTTCTGAACATGCCCTGGGGCAGTCCCTCCGCAATCAAGCGCGAGGCCGCGAACCCAACCGACCTGGTCGATCCCCCGACCGCACAGGCGGATCACAGCAGAAGGACGGCGAGGTTGAGGCGAGCGACGAGAAGGAAGAGCGCGTCCTCACCGACTGGTGCTCAACGCCCGTAGCGGCCATGCCGAAGCCGGAAACGAAGCGGGGACGCCTGGGCGCGTTCCTCAGGGGCAGGCTGCGCGGCTGGCGGCTCGTTGCGGACGGCGTCCTCGTTCCCCGAGTCCTCAGTCCGCTCTCCCAGCTTGGCCCTTCCGGTCAACGAGCCGGCTATGCGCCCTTAACACAACTCCGCCTGTCCCTCGATCCTCCGTATGGACGTTGACCAAACCGCCTGCGCCACAGTCGAGGAGGAAGTCGCCTTCTGGCGCGGATTCATCGAATGGTGGGCTCGTGAGCGGGTTGACCCCGTACCGCCGAGGGCTTGGGAGGCCCTCGACCATGCCGATCGAAAGGCACGCAACCGGATGCTGCCATGCCCTCCGAATGAGACGGCGAACTGAACGATCTACTACCATGAATCTCCGAGCGCTTGTCCCCCTCCTCCTGACCTTCGCCCTTTTGCCGACCGTGGCCTCGGAAAGGATCTCGCTGAAGCCCAGTGGTGGCGTCTACACGGTCCCCGTCCAGATAAACGGTGCGCTTACCATTGACTTCCTTTTGGACACTGGCGCGTCCGACGTGATCATTCCTGCGGACGTGGCGCTCACGCTCATGCGTATGGGAACCATCGACCGCTCGGACTATCTGGGGTCCGGCCAGTACTCGCTCGCCGACGGGTCCATCGTCGAGAACGCGAAGATCAACTTCCGAAGGCTGCAGATAGGCTCCCACGTCCTCTACGACGTCCGGGGTGCGATTGGTAGTGTGGATTCGTCCCTTCTCCTCGGACAATCAGCGTTGCAGCAACTGGAGCCCTGGCGCCTGGATACCAAGACCGGTCATTTGGTCTTCATGGAATCAGCGTCAGCCGATCCGGTTCTTGGGAACGTGCCCGTCGTTGCGCAACGGCCCGATTCGCTCGGCACAGTGGCCCTGGCATCTGGCGCGCTCAAATGGCGATCCGACTGGGGGCACGGTATCCGGGCGACCGCTCGGACCAGTGACTGTCCCGTCGACGAATTCTCGGCCCAGGGTTACGCCTATGCCTTGGAGGTAGACATACCCCAAAGTCGGCTGAAGAAGGCTGGTGATGCCTGGGGGGTAGCCGAGGGAAGGGCCCTGACGGTTCGCGGTTGTTGGTTCATGAAGAGTGATGGCTTGGCCCACGCGAAGATGCGACGCAAGAAGGACGGCAAGGTGTGGGAGCAAGACCTGAACTTCGAAGATGGCTCCTGGACGTCGAGCGCAGATGGCGGCACCCATGCCTGGTAGAAGCCGGCGCCGAACGCGTCAGACGCCTCCGTGGCCCGGCCCTCGCCTCCAAGAGGGTGCTGTTGAACTGCCAACTTTGCGGCTGGGCCGCCCCTGGAACCGACAGACGCCGTCGCGAAGCGTTATCGGCACATGGGCGCGAAACATTCTCAGGCGATCCTGGCCGACTTTCGTCCGCCGAGCATCGCGGATTGCTGCAATTGTGCGGTCGGGGACGCAGTGGTACGGTCTGCGCCTCGACAGCCTTGGGCCGGACGTCAAGGGGTGCGATCCCGCGACCTGCTGGCAGATCATGTGGAGACGCGTATCAGATGCCGACCGAACCCTGGGTCTCCGTCGAGGATCTGGCCAAGCACCTCGGTGTTGCCAAGGACTCGGTGTATCGCTGGATCGACCACAAAGGGCTCCCCGCCCACAAGATCGGTCGGCTGTGGAAGTTCAAGCTTTCCGAGGTTGATGACTGGGTTCGCTCGGGCGGCGCCACCGAACAGGGGTCTCAACATGGGGGCACGGAGGATCGAAAGTGACGGAGACGACTTCCGGGATCGATCTTGCGCGTCTACTCAAGCTTCGCCTGGCCGTTGCCCGTCACGGTGAAATGGATGCGGCGGGCTGGTGGAACACCAAGGGCATCCTCGGTCGCCACGGCGCGCTGGCGCTCAAGCGCGGCTTCCCCTCCACTCACTACTTCGCGCAGGCGCGCATCGCCTTCGCCGTCGCCCGCAGCCGTTGCCATGAGCTCTTCGACCCGCCGGGGTGCATGACGCTCTGGAACCTCACCGCCGAGATCGAGGACCAGTTCGAGGAGCAGTGGCAGGATTGGCTCGACCAGGGCGAGCAGTGGGCGCCGTTCTTCGAGCAGCTCGCCCAGGCGGGAAGCGGCGATCTCCTCTCCGAGCTCGGCGACTTCGGCCTCCTCGACCCGGATCACGTCGAAGCGGTGGGCAAGCTGCGCCGCTCAGCAGAAGGCAGATCGGCGCCGCTCCCAGGCGCGCACCAACCGAACGACGGGATCATCACCCTACTGGCTGCCGGATTCGCGCGTGGTGAGAAGGGCAGTCCCGCGATCCCTTACGCGCGGCTCGAGGGTTGAGCGTGGACGCCCGAGCGAACGTCGTCTCCTCCTTCACCA
>JBAPYD010000726.1:0-9077 GCA_049284555.1 Chromatiaceae bacterium
GCTGGGAGCTGGGGCTACCCATCGAGCGCAACCGCGCGGCGGCCTTCCGCGCGATCCGCAGCGAGATTTCCCGCCTGACCCTGGAGGCCCGCCAGCGCCCGGTGCTGATCGTCGATGAGGCCCATCATCTGCGCAATGACGTGCTCGAGGACCTGCGGTTGCTGACCAATTATCAGATGGATTCGGACAACCGCCTGTGTCTGCTGCTGGTGGGGCTCACGGAGCTGCGCCGCCGCCTGGCGGCACGCGGGACGATACCACACGCATTTCATGCCTCGCTTTTGTTGACCAGTTTACCCATCTGTTTCGCTCCGGGAGCAAGTATCAATCCGGCGGTGAAATAAGGAGCACGGTGGCATCGTCCGATCCAACAGCGTCGATAGCCCAAGCCCTTGGATCGGATGGCAACGTCCCATTTGGCGACCGAAGGATGGTGTAGGCCCCGTCCGTCAAGAGAGCCACGCTGGGGCAAGCCGCCCTTCCGGACGCAGCCAAGCTGACGCGCCTGTATCGGATTTTCTCGCCGGGGCTGCCCAGCATGTGGCGTAGCGCAATCCCTGGCTCTGGGATACCGCCATCCGTAAGCGGCGCAGCGGTTGGCTGGCCGACTAGCCACGCCTTGGTGTCACCCGCCTCAGCCACCTCAACCACGTTGGTGCCTGCGTCCCAGCGAATGGCCGCAGCCGCGGCAAGACATCGCCAGACCTGTCCCTGGATGGCGTTGCGTAATCGGTCTCCTAGTGCTCGAAGCATCGCCTCCGGCTCGAAGTGATCGAGGAAAACGTCGCCGACGACGTCGAAGAGCGTCTCCCTTGGCCACGGCGGGCGCGCCGACGCCCTGCCCGGAGCACCATCGACAAGCAGCGCGACCAAGACTGGATCTTGGACTTTGACAAACGCTAGATCGCAGTGATCGGCCGGTGGAGATGGGGATGTCTGGCAGAGCCGTACGCGTCCCGTCCAGGGATCATGCATCGAAGATCTCCGAGAAGTCGGTAGCCACTGCAAGCCAGGTACTGGGCCGTCGATCCGGAGACTGCTGGAGCAAAGTCTTGAGCACTTGGCCCAGTCGCCGGGAAACCCCGCCGCTCCCACGCGCCAGAAGTCGGTGTAAGGCGGCTTGGACGTCGGAGGGGCTGCCGGGCAATGCCTCCCCCGACAACCATACCTCCAGCAATACCAATCCGAGCGAATACATATCGCTCAGCACGGTACCCGGCGAGCCCTCTCGTACCTCTGGTGCTTGGTAGGTTACGCGCAGGTCGAGATCCAGCGCGTCGACAATGGTTAAGACCGAGTGTTCGGAGTGTGCGGCGAGACCAAGGTCGATCAACACCGCGGTCTCCGGTCGATCGTCTGGGAGTATCAGATTGCGGGGCGCCAAGTCATTGTGCACGAAACCTTTTAAGCGCAAATCGACGTCAGCGAGCACCGTCGCGAGACGATGCCCCAGTCGAGCAACATCCGTGGGCGTCCAAGTCGCTAAGGCGCCCCTATCACGCAGTAAATCAGCAAGGGTCCGACCGTCGATCCATGCACACACCAGCGCCTCTGGACTCGGTCGGGCGATGAAGCGCGGAATCCCGTCCACTCCGAGGAGATCCTGTAACAATCGCGCCTCGCGGTCGAACAGCGCTTCGCCCGCCCGCAGATCGTTGCCAAGTGCATCGAGCAGTAGTAGGTGTTTAAGGGCATGCTGCTCGCCGGCACCGCCGTCGGTCACCGGAAGAACCAGCGCAAAGCTTCCACGGCCCACATCACGGTCCACACGCCGCGTCCAGCGGTCGAAGAAGCGTCGTCGCGCCAGGATGTCCTGGCGGTAACGCTCCCCAAGCACCGTTCGCTCACGACGAAGATCGATACTGTCCGCGTGGCGCAGCCATTCGCCAAGTGTCCGGTGGGCCAGCTTCAGGTCGCCCAGATCGGTTGCCGCCCGGGCGACGGCGATGCAGCGCCCCATACTCGGCATGTCCACGGGGGTATTAGCGTGCTCGCGCATCCATCCCTCCACGTCGTCGGCATGCTCGACGAGCCAGTTCTGGGCCACCGCTCGGCCTAACAGGCACCACGGCAGGACGTCATTTGGCACTGCAACGAGACAGCGGAGGATCGCATCCACAGTCTCTGCAGAGCCGATTTGCCCGCCGTTCCGCGTTAACGCCCGGGACACGCGCGCGAGTTCGGTGAGCGCGCCTTCTTGCGCCGGGATAACTCCAGGCGCAATATGTGGTTTGAGCAGGCCAGCGACAGCCGAGAAACCTGAGTCGATCAGCAGGGCACAAACCGCGTCACTGTCTTCCCCATTGTGCAACCAAGCGTTCCATTGCTCTAGAAGATCGCTGTCGTCAACATTTGCCCGTAGAGCGGCGCCCCCACCCATGTCGGAGCGGTTGCTGTCACCGGCGGATCCTTCATCATCTTCATACGGGCGTTCCGCCCCTTGACTCCGGAGCAATTCTCGCAGTACGAAATACTCAGGCGCAGTCGACCCTCCTTTGTTGCAAGCGCAACTGCTGCTAAGAGGCCGCTCCGCGGCCGGCGCCAGCTCAAGCGGAGGTGGCAAGGCTCCCGGCCCAGTGGAAGACCAACTCGCCTCATTTTGCTCGGCTGAACCGCCGACGGCCAAGGGGAGTTCCCTAGCAGCCTCCGGCTCAGTAATCGGTGGCGACACGACACCTCGCAATGAATCGCCACCATCTCGCCCCAGGCTTTGGACCGTGTCGGTCAGTGTTGCAACCATCCGGCTGGCGTCGGCGAGGTCTAAAGGCTGCGACCAATTCGGAGGTTCGCAGCCCATCAGCCGTCGAAACAATGATACGATGTCAGCGCGCGTCACTCCGTACCTTGCGCTTAACACCTGCAGAGAGGCAACCAAGCCGGAGCGGGATCGCAACAGTTCCTCATTCTTAGTCGGCTGGGCAAGGGCAAGCGGCTTTGGTACTGCGAAGGCGTTTGGTTCTGTCCCGACTAGGGTTGGCCTTCCAGGTACCTGGAAGGCAGTGAGCGAATCGACGAGACGCCGCGCACATTCGCTATCCAAAGGCTGATCCCAGTCTGGTACATCGCCCTCGCAGACTTCCTTGAATAGTGCTGCAACCGTCGAACGCGCAATCGCGTGGCGGCTGCTCAGCATTTGAATCGAAACAACTTCCCCGGCGCGGGTCATAACCGGGTCTATGAACCCGTTGCTCGGCAACACTCTTCGCGCGCCTTCTGGCTTCCCCACTTCCAGCGCGGAATTCGCACCATCTAGTCCGGCGGTACCAAGACCTCGCAACGCCAGCCGAAGGTCCGACTCCCCTACGCTCCAAGGCAACAATTCTACAACAACCCGGGTGCCATCAGGCAAGTCATTCTGGCCAGCAAACAAGGGGCCAAGACGGACACGCGCGACCCTACCAAGCCTATTGCTCCCATCAAGAACGATAAAGACATCATAGAGATCCCGGCCCAAAACGCGCCCGTCCAGAACCATACCAGGTTCCAACTTGCTTGATCCCCCAGTGCTCGATAATCGCCGAACAAACGTAATGCTGGCACGTTCAGCATCAATATCGACGTGTTCTACGGCCACCCGCACATTATCCCCAACTCGCAGAGCCGATGTCTCCTCAGAGTATGCACGGGCGCTCAAAAACCCATGAACACCCGGCGACAACGCAACCGAGGCAACCCCATCGTCCACCCTGAGCACTCGCCCCGAAACATGCGTACCAGGCGAATATTCTTCCCTAAAAGCAATCCAGGGACTACGGAGCAGCGCCCTACTAACAAGAGAGACGCGTCTCTTCTCTATATCAGCATCCTCAATGGAGACTTCCAAGCTATTCCCTTTAACGAATATCTTGGATGGGTGGACAGCCCTTCCCCAGGTCAGTTTCGATACGTGGAGAAGCCCCTCAATTCCAGGCTCTAGCTCTACAAAGACGCCGTAATCGACAATGTTCGTTATATTGCCGCAAACGCAACTACCTACCGGATACGTTGATTGCGCTACGCCCCATGGATCGGGTAGCAACTGCTTCAAACCCAGACTTAAGCGCTGCTTGTCTGGGTCGCTCGCAAGTACCTTGACCGTGACCTCATCGCCTTCCCTTAGCACCTGCTCTATCGCGCTGTGCCCCGATACTGGCCGGTAGGATATGTCCGTCTGGTGAATCAGTCCGTCTACTGTGCCGACGGTCACGAAGGCACCGTAATCAACGATTTTCTTTACGGAGCCAGACACGATATCTCCAACGCGAAATTTTCTTATTTCCTCCGAAACTTTCTCCGCAAGTAAGGCCTTCTGTGAAACAATGCAACTGCGTTTATGTCTATCAAGACGAATTATTCGAACCTTTACTGTCTCGCCGATCAATCCCTCTTTGCTAATAATCGCGTCTGCGTCCGCATGAGATTGCGGAAGAAAAGCGTTAATCGCGGCTCCACTTGTAACACCGTATCGCATCTTATGCGATACGTCCCCGGCGTGAACACTAGCAGAAAACCCCGCCCTGACGCGACCGGTTATGCGGACCTCTATTGGCTCTTGCGTCTCAAACTTTCGCTCCAACAAATCCCATAGCTGTATAGTCGGCTCGTCCATCGCGTCTACTACTGGCACAGCCCCATTCGGTCCGAAATGGACTGCCACAATCGTCGTATCGACATCGGTGCCGTTGAGCGATGGCGGTAGGTCCCGCATCAATTCCGCCCGGCTGCCGTCATCAAAAATAACCGCCCCACCTTCGCTTTCAGTCGCGGCGATGCGTCCCCGACGCACCTTATCCTCCGCCTCCACCACAACCCTTCGCCTCTCGGCATCCGATTCCGCGACTATACCCCAAGTACATCCGTCAGTATTGACATCACTCTCGCACGCCGCACTGCAACCGAGGTCCCATAGGCAGAGGCCGGATAGTCCACTCCATTTCGAATGGTGCAATGGCAAACGTGCACCAACCTTTGGCATCGCCCGTTCCCATCGCGCGGAAACGTATGGCTCCAAACCCAGAAGTAGGATGCAGCGGTCCTTCATATGCCCCACCACTTGCAGCGGTAACGGTGGCGTCTCGTAGCCGTCATGGCCCCACGGCGCCCGCGGGCCCCACTGGTGTACCGGAAGCAAGCCGAACACGGTCAAATCTTGATCGCGGATTTCCAAAACCAGACCACGGTGGGTCGCTGAGATGAGCCTCGCACGCTCAATTGTTGCACCGACAGGATATCGTTGCTGCACCTCAGACCACTCTGGGTCGTAAGGACTCCGCATACAGAGAAAGACGTCCGCCGACGCCATGTCGACGGATAGCCGGGCGTCTATTAGCTGGCCGGTGAGCAAGACCCTCGCCGATCTCCAGCCGCGATCCTCCGGAAATACTTGGCAATGCCAACCGAAGAGATTGATCGTCAGATGTTGCGCGTCGGAAGCGACTATGCGGACCTTGATGTTCGGTTCGAGCGCGGCCAATGTTCGAAGCGAATAAAGGCGCGCCAGGGACATCCCAGTTGGTAAGGGGTTGACGTGTCCGGCTAGTACCGCATGCCGGTCTAATGGATCGGCAACCGTCAAACCAACGCTTCGTCCAACAACAAGAGAGAGATCGGTCTCTGCAAAGGACGCAGGCCACGGCAACCCCGATCGCGGCGCGACTGCGTCGTGGGTTGTTCCGTGGCCGCTAACCTGGCCAACCAGTGCATCATTGTTGGAATCGTAAGCCAGGATGTTGAACGACAACTTCGTCCCACGCATGAGCGAGGGGAAAACCGCAGGGTGACCTGGAAGATGCCAGCGCGGATTGATCAATGACCATGCATCGTCCGCCAACGGGAAAACTGGAAGCACGGAATCCGGATCGACTCGATCGAACAGCGTCTGGTCAACCAGGTTTTTCCGCCCGTCAGGAAGCTCCACAACGCATTGGCCATCAAGTGCGGCCACCACTCGGGCGACAACGGGGCCAACGGGTAATGGCCGACCTGCGGCATCGGTCTCTCCCCCCGCCTCATCATCGCTAGGCGCAGTGCCGAATAGATCGAGAAACCCGTCGCTCACGTCCGTATACCATCGCGCATGGAGGTATCGGCGAGAGATGCGGCGCGAAAGATTCGACTCCAGACGAGTCGAATCTCCTCGGCTAGCCGCGGGGAGGCGGTCCCGATCAAGCCAAACAGGCAGTTTCGCGCCTGCGGTCCCGGGTCAAGCTCCAATGCCCCGAGGGCACGAAGCACTCCGAGGCGTACCTCATCGAGATCAGCTGCGGTAAAGACGGACCAGAGCTTACTACCCAGTTCCCGGGTCGCTGCCCCGCGCAACAGGGCGATTGCCTCCAGTGCGCGGCCCCGCTCAATGACTGGCCGCTCGACATCTCCTGCGATTGCTATCAGCCGTTGACAGGCCGGCCGGGCCACGCGGCGAAGCTGCTGGCGTTCGGCGTCGGTTACGCTCCCATCGAGCACGGACTCGACAAGGATCTCGATGTTAGCTTGTCCCCATTCCAGACTTTCGAACTCACTAAGGAACGCGCGGATTTCCCGGAGCGGGCGTCGTTGCAGGACGGGGATTGACTGAACGACGGCTTCACGTACCCCAGCCGCCCCTCGCGCGTGCTCGCCATGGCCGGCGAGGGTCGCAAGCGCCTTCGCAAGGAGCTTTGCGATTCGCGGAACATCTTGCGAATGGGCATCCCGCAGAATTGTGAGTAGCTGCTGGGTAGCCGCGACCCCGCCCCGCATGGCTATCTGAGCCAGGACGTGCTCGATTGGCCCGCGACTGCCCGGGTGCGCGGTGTGATCAAGCGCGAGCTGCGGCACGATGGCGTCGCCGTAGCAGGCCAAAGCCAACATCAGAAACCCCCGAGGCTCTTTACTGTCGTATCTAGCCAGATACTCCCGGTACAGGATCGCGAGCGTCCGCTCGTCTTTCCGAAACCCGCTTGCCATCGTCGAGAAGAGCCGCTTTGCCGCCCTTTCTTCCTCTGGATCATGGCCCTGTCCCTGAAGCGCATTACACAGGTACGCGATTACCGGTTCCAGATGGTCAACCTGATTGAGCAGAATTACGCGCTCGGCAATCGACTGTCGCAGGTCCGGATAGCCGCGCTCAAGGTTCGCAAGCTCGGAGATCTCTGCTTCGTCCACCGCATCAACCTGCCTCACGAGGCGCACGACCCGGCGAACGTTGGGGAACGGGTGGACCTGTCGATCACGTAGCTCGTCGCGGATACTGAGCCGCCACTGCTCCCGCGGCGCATCCAGGTAACAGCGGCGAATCATCCAAACCACGTCATCCTCCAATCGGGATTCCGGTGGAATGCGCCAGGCCAGATCGAGCAACGCCGCAGCAGTCTGCAGCTCGCGCCGCCGCGGTACCTGCCTGTACAGCGCCTCGATGCGGGCGCGGGCTGGTGCCTCCGGTGTCCTTGCCATTTCGGCTAGAGCCTTACCGAAGGTGCGCCGCTGTTGTGGGTGAACCAGTTCGAGAGACTTCCTTAGGTTCAACTCGCGGGCGATCTGGTTGCCCCGCTCGCTCGCCACCTTCCACAGGCTCATGGCGATACTCCGTGCTCATTAATCGGCGGCAGAGGTGCGCCGGTGCCGGTGGCATCCCAGCCTGGGGCTGTGCCGACTGCCACTTCGCCACGGATCGGACGCCCCAGGTCCGCGACGAGGTCTAGACGAAGCTCACGGTCGGCGGTAAGTTCAACTGTCAGCGAAATTGCCGCGCCAGCGGGGAGGATTTCGGGGAATGTCACCGTCCGACGAGCAAGCGGCGCGAGATCCGTTTCGGCCCGCCGAGTCGCCGGCTGGGTACCCAAGTAGAGTTCAAGCACCAACCGGTTGTCCGGGTGCGGCATGTCGACGATGTCACGATGCTGCACCGGCGGCATCGGCACCTCTTGCTTCAGGGGCACAAGCTCCCGGTATTCGCCCCGGGTGGTCTTGAGGTAGACGGCATCGAATAGACGCTCCCGGACATCGAATCGACCATCCCCGTAGCCTACATCGAGTCCCGCTTTCCAGGCCGCGCCGCGCGCAATTGCGTACATGGGCTCCCGGATCAGTCGCGGCTCACGACAGAAGATGTGCTGGAGCGCGAGCTTAACCGGCGGCAGGCTGGCCGACCCACCCGCCATCCAGATTTTCGTCACGTCGAGCGGACCAAGATCAACGTGCTCGTGGACCGATGCAGTGTCCAGGCTTTCCTGAATGGGCCGAAAGAACCCGAACTCGGAGCGCCGCGCATCCGGATCATCGACCCGCGGAAAAAATTCTTGCAACGCATCGCGCAGGTCGGATCCGGAAAACTCGGTACGCCAATCGGGGAGGTTTGCGACCTCAGTTACCGTTACGCTTTCACAGATAGTCGCCCAACGTCTCGGGGGTTCTGCCGCCAGGACGTCGGAAAGCCGGTGCTTCACATCGCGCGCCTTTTGCAATAGCAGCCAACACAAAAAGATACGCTCAGCATCGTTGGTGAACAGCGCTCGGAGCGTACCGAAGCGCTCCTCGAACCGATGCAGCAGAATTCCCGCAATGTTGAGGTCGAAATCGTCACCGGCAATCTCGTTGTATCGGGACTGTCCCACTACATCGAAGATCGTGCGTTTCCCCCTTTTCTGCATACGGACGAGCGAAACATCAAGCGTCCCGCCCCCGATATCGATAACGGCATGAAGGTCTTGTTCGGACTGGTCGTCAATCGTATCGGTACGGCGGAGTTCTGCGAGCAGCGCGGCAGTCGGCTCGTCGAACAGAGAAAGGGTCGCCGGATCGAAGCCAGCCATGGCGGCCGCGGTCAGGGTTGCCCGTCGTGCCTCAGTACCGAAGCAGGCCGGGATGGTGACGACAACACGCTCCGGCGACGCCCCGAAGCGGCGTGAAAGCTCTTGGCGAACAACCCGAAGTATGCATGCGGAAACGCGCTCAGGTGTCCAACCAACACCCCCAAAGGTCCTAAACCAGTGGCGGCCCATGTAGCGCTTAATCGACGACAGGGTATGAGCGCCGCGAACCAAGGCAAGCTGACGTGCAAACGCTCCGACGTATACTCTTCCGCCCTGTAAAGTCACCACCGAGTCGAGCAGGGGCAGCGC
>JBAPYD010000727.1:0-6598 GCA_049284555.1 Chromatiaceae bacterium
GCATCGCTCAATGGAGATCCTCTCCGTAGTAGCTCTCGATGTAGCTCTCGAACTTGGTGTACTTGCCGAGGAAGGTGAGCTTGACGGTTCCGATGGGGCCATTGCGCTGCTTGCCGATGATGATCTCGGCCAGCCCCTTGTCCTTGCTTTCCGCGTTGTAGACCTCGTCCCGGTAGATGAAGACGATGAGGTCCGCGTCCTGCTCGATGGCGCCGGATTCACGCAGATCGGACATCACCGGACGCTTGTTGGGTCGTTGCTCCAGGCTGCGGTTGAGCTGCGACAGGGCGACCAAGGGGACCGATAGCTCCTTGGCCAGGGCCTTGAGGGAGCGGGAGATCAGGGAGATCTCGGTGGTGCGGTTCTCGTTGGTCCCCGGCACCTGCATGAGCTGGAGATAGTCCACCACGATCAGCCCCAGGTCCCCCTGCTCCCGTTTGAGCCGCCGCGCCCGGGCACGCAGCTCCGTGGGGGACAGGGCCGGGGTGTCGTCGATGAAGAGGGAGGCCCCGGCGAGGATGTTGACGGCGGAGGTGAGCCGGGGCCACTCGTCGTCCTCCAGCTTGCCGGTGCGGACCCGGTGCTGGTCGATCCGTCCCAGGGAGGACATCATGCGCATGGCGAGGGCATCCCCGGGCATCTCCATGCTGAAGACCGCCACCGGACGCCCGGTCTGGATGGCGGCGTGCTCGGCCATGTTCATGGCGAAGCTGGTCTTTCCCATGCTGGGGCGGCCCGCGACCACGATCAGGTCCGAGGACTGCAGGCCTGAGGTCATCATGTCGAAGTCGGGGAACCCGGTGGCCAGGCCGGTGATGGGCTCGTCGCGGCCGTGCAGCTCGTCGATGCGCTCCACCGCCCGGGTGAGCAGGGTCTTGATGGGCTGGAAGCCCCCGCCCCCCCGCTGCTCCAGCTCGGCGATCTCGAAGACCCGCCGCTCCGCCTCGTCGAGCAGCTCCGCCGCCTCCCGTCCCCCGGGGTTGTAGGCGCTGTCGGCGATGTCCGTGCCCGCGGAGATCATCCGGCGCAGCACCGAGGTCTCGCGGACGATCTTTGCGTAGGCCTTGATGTTGGCGGCGCTGGGGGTCTCGCTCACCAGGGTGCCGAGATACGCCAGCCCGCCGGCGCCTTCGAGCTGCTCGGTGCGCTCCAGGGTCTCGGCCAGGGTGACGACGTCGAAGGGCTGGTCGTCCTCGGCCAGCTTGGCGATGGCCCGGAAGATCAGCCGGTGCTCGCGGCGGTAGAGGTCCCGCTCCAGCACCTGGTCGGCGATGCGGTCCCAGGCGCTGTTGTCGAGCATGAGGCCGCCGAGCAGGGACTGCTCGGCGTGCAGGTTATGGGGCGGCACCCGCAAGGTGCCGAGCCCCGGCTCGGGGAGGGGCTCCCCGTCGATCGGCTGGTACATGATTCCCCCTGGACGCGCGCGCTCCCCCCTTTGCGCCCCGGGCGGAGGAGACGACAAGAACCAACCCGCGCCCGTGTCCTCGGGACGTCGACGGATCCTGGAGGGCGCGGGCCAAGGTCGAGAGATTCTCGATCCTCGCCCGTTGCGCGGGCAAGATGCCCAGGGACGCACCGATTTCTGGGCTTTCCGTCCGGGCCAAGGTCGGCCCGCCCGTTTCAATGGCCTTAACTCATTGAAAGGTCGAGCGTCACGAGGCTCGCGCGCCGCCCCAACCGCAAGCCGATCCCAGGCCGGGACGGCTACCGTCCAGCGTCTTCCTAAACCTCCGGCACGATGGTCAAGGTGATCGCGGCATCCACGTCCGCGTGCAGGTGCAGCGTCACCTCGAACTCGCCCGTGGTACGGAAGGGTCCGGCCGGGAGGCGCACCTCCTGCTTGGCTACCTCCACACCGGCGGCGGTGACGGCCGCGGCGATATCCTGGGGCCCGACCGACCCGAAAAGGCGGCCCTCATCCCCGGCCTTGCGCGCAATGGTGATGCGCATATCCTCGAGGGCGGCCCTGCGCGACTCGGCGGCCGCGAGGGTGGTGGCGGCCTCGCGCTCGAGCTCGGCACGACGTGCCTCGAAGGCCTCCAGGTTGGCGGCGGTGGCGGGTACCGCGAATCCGCCGGGCACCAGATAGTTGCGGCCATAGCCGGGGCGCACCTTGACCTTGTCGCCGAGGGCGCCGAGGCCGCCGATGTTCTTGAGCAGGATGACTTCCACTTGTAAATCTCCTCAGATCTGCAGTAACGCTGAAGTATTGCCGGGTATCCGGGGTCCGTGCGCGCGCCTCAGGATGCCGTCCCCGCGCCTGGCGCGCTGCGCGCGCGCAGGTCGACCCAGATATCGACGAGCCCGACGCAGGCCACGAGCAGCTCGGCGTGGGGCGGGAATACGGCCAGCAGGACATAGAGCCCGAACAGCCATCCGACATGCAGGCCCCGGGCGCGATGCACCTGGTGGGCCACCGCGAGCCCCTGCAGCAGATACAGGGGCATGAGTGCCACCAGGAGGTCCGGGATCAGCCCTGGCCCCCGAATCAGGCCGATCAGGAGCAGCAGCGCCAGGCCCGCGATCCCGAGGATCCGGTGTAGACGCAGCTCCCGAAATTCCTGCCCGAACCCCCCGGGGTTGTAGAGCAGGGCCTGCCACCAGCGACCAATGAAGAGCGCCAGCAGCCATTGGAGCACGAGCGCTGCAACGAACGCACCCGTCATCCACCGGGCGACGGCCCGGAAGACCGCCTCTGCGGCCTGGGGGTCAACTGCCCCATCCTCTGCCAGGACCTCCCTCAACGGGGACAGGAGCTCCATCCACGTCGCCTCGGTGTCCGGCACCAGGAGATGGATCAGTGCGACGCCGAGGCCCCCGATGACGCCGGCCGCCGCCACCGTCAGGGACAAGGAGCGGAAGGTCCGCAGGAGCGCCGACAGCCCCCAGACCGGCAGCCACAGGATCAGCAGGGTCCCGAGGGCCGGCCAGGGAGTCCTCAGCGCCAGGGTCCCGAGCAGTCCCACGCCCAGGGTGGCGAGCAGGCAAAGCAGGGCACCCTCGCGTACCCCGCGGCGCAGGGTGACGAGGGCAATGGCCGCCCCGCTGACCAGCCCGAAGGGCGGTAGCAGCAGGGACAGCAGGGCGCTCGCGGCCGCGACCAGCGAGGCCTGGGGGTACCCCCGCATGACGAACGAGGCGAGGGCTTTCACGTCCCGAGTCTTGCTCTGAGGATGGGTCCCGCGGCCCAGGGCCGCCGACGACCAGCGGCCGGCCAGGCCGATCAGTGACCGTCCGTGTAGGGGAGCAGGGCCAGGAACCGGGCGCGCTTCACGGCCTCCGCCAGCTGGCGCTGGTACTTGGACGAGGTGCCGGTGATGCGGCTGGGCACGATCTTGCCCGACTCACTCACGAAGGCCTTCAGGAGGTTGAGGTCCTTGTAGTCGATCTCGGCGATGCCTTCGGCGGTGAAGCGGCAGTAGCGCTTGCGGCGGAAGAAACGGGGGCTCTGGTCCATGGGGGTCGGTCCTCTCAGTCGTTCGTGGCGTCCGTGGCGGGCTCGGCGCGCTCGCGCTCGTCGCCGGACTTCGCCAGGGGGGAGGGCTCGGTGACGGCCGAGTCCCGCCGGATGATCAGGTTGCGCAGCACCGCGTCGTTGAAGCGGAAGGTGCTCTCCAGCTCATCGATCGCCTCCCGGTCGCACTCGACGTTCATCAGCACGTAGTGCGCCTTGTGCAGCTTGTTGATCGGATAGGCGAGGGGCCGGCGTCCCCAATCCTCCAGCCGATGAACGATTCCGCCGCGCTTTTCCAGGTTGCCGCGGTAACGCTCTACCATGGAACCCACCTGCTCGCTCTGGCTCGGATGAACCAGGAAGACCACTTCGTAATGTCGCATGTTGCTCCTCGTGGCTTGGCAGCCTCCCGACGCGGCCCAGGCAGGGCTGGCGGTGAGGCAAGGAGATTTCCCCCGGAGTCGGGGAATCGCGCATTATACGCACCTCGGGTGGCTCGTCAAAGATCACTGCGACTCGACGGCGAGTCGAGTCGGATCCTCCCTGGCGGCGTCGGCGTCTCGCATGGCTGGGGATAGAATGAGCGAGAGGAGGCTGTCTCCCTGACACGGGTCATCAACGCGAAGGCGTATTCATGAACCATCGTGCACGCTCGGCGCGAGCGAGGTCTCTGGCCGCCCTGCCCGCGCTTTTTCTGCTCTTTGTATCCGATCCGGGCCGCGCGGAGCTCAGGGTAGAGGCCCAGCTCTCCCCTCAGGAACTGCCGGCCGTGCAGCCGGTAGAGCTG
The DNA here is from genome assembly GCA_049284555.1 of Chromatiaceae bacterium. Classification (GTDB taxonomy): domain Bacteria; phylum Pseudomonadota; class Gammaproteobacteria; order Chromatiales; family Chromatiaceae; genus Thiodictyon. Next base: position 4,242 of record JBAPYD010000727.1, read on the forward strand.
ACGCTCACCGTGGTCGCGAGCGACGAATCCACGCCCATGCCGGACCTATCGGTCCTCGAGCCGGACTTCCAGGTGATCGACCGCCGAACCGAGCGCCGTGCATCGGTCACCAACGGGAGGCGTCGCGAGGAGCTGCGGTTGCGGTTGATGCTGCTGCCTCGCCGCGGCGGTGAGCTCGAGCTCCCCGCTATCCCTGTGGGGAGCGAGCGGACCAGGCCCCTGCGGCTGACCGTCAAGGGCGAGCCCCCGGCCGGGGACGTCTCCCCGAGTGCCGGACCGGAGACCTCGGCTCCCGCAGGGGAGCCAGGCGCGCTGGATCACTTGATGTTGCCGCCGCCTGGCCCCTACGGTCCCGCGTGGGGCCTCGGTTTCCCATCCGATCCGGCGCCCTCGACCGTCGCTCCGCCCTTGTCTGTCGGTGAGCTCGGGCTCGAATCCACGCCCTCGCGTGCACCGGATCCCGCGCCCACGGCGCCCCCGAGGGTCTCCGGCGAGCCCCCCCCGGACGCGGCAGGAACCTTCAGCAATCCCTGGTTCTGGGTCAGCGTGGCCCTGGCCGTCACCCTGGCGGGCACCATCGGTTGGCAGAGGGGACGCCCGGGCGCATCCGGGTCAGGACCGGCGGCGGGATCGGCCGTCGAGCCTCCGCCCCCAGATCCCCTCGTGGAGGCCGCGGAGTCGGTCCGAGGGGCCTACCAGCGTGGCGACGGGGCAGGTGCGCGCGTCGCGCTCCTCAACTGGGGGCGGCTGCGCTGGCCCAAAGACCCGCCGGGGAACCTGTCCCGGCTCGCCGGACGCCTCCCGCCGCCCCTGCGCGATCACATCACGCAGCTGGAGAAGGCCTTTTTCAGCCCGGATCCCATCCACTGGGAGCGGGACCCGGTCCCGGAGGAGCTGCTCGCCGAGTCGACCGCACGGGACCGGCAGGCCACAGGGGCTTAGGGAAGCGCTGCCTTGTTGCGCTTCCCCCGCGAGCCAAGGGTGGGCGGCGAGTGCGTGCAGCCCCTCAGGGGCTGGCCAGGAGGGCCGGCCCGTCCCGAGATGTGCGCGTCTCGGGACGCGAGCCGAGCGAGTGTCGGGATGGCAGTCGATCGGCTGCTCCCCATAGGCCGTCTGTCCGTCGCGCTCGCCAGGTGCGGGAGGATTCCCCGCCGCTGTCCCGCGGCTCAGGGTCGTTATCGAGGTACCGAATGAGTCTGACCCCGTGAAATCGGGCAGACCGAAGAGGCCAAAATTCTTAGCAATTGCCCTTGAGCCCACTGCTATACTCGGGCGCCATCGCGGCGCGGGCCCCGCTGACCGCGCCGAACCCGCCGAGGCCGTTTTCAGGGAACCGCCATGAACCAGAAGCCCGACATCGACCCCCAAGAGACCCAGGAGTGGCTGGATGCCCTGGAGGCCGTTCTGGAGAACGAAGGCATCGAGCGCGCCCATTACCTGCTGGAGCGGCTCATCGACAAGGCACGTCGCTCCGGGGCCTATCTGCCGTACAGCGCCAACACCGCCTATCTCAATACGATCCCGGTCCAGCAGCAGGATCGATTCCCGGGTGATCGGGCCATGGAGCGGCGCATCCGCTCCTTCGTGCGTTGGAATGCCATGGCGATGGTGGTGCAGGCCAATCGGCTGTCCACCGAGCTGGGGGGCCACATCTCTTCCTTCGCCTCGGCGGCGACGCTGTTCGACGTCGGCTATAACCATTTCTTCCATGCCCGCGACAAGGACCACGGCGGGGACCTGGTCTTCTTCCAGGGCCATTCGGCCCCGGGGATCTATGCCCGTGCCTTCCTCGAGGGGCGCATCAGCGACGAGCAGCTCTACAGCTTCCGCCAGGAGGTGGACGGCAACGGGCTTTCCTCTTATCCCCATCCCTGGCTGATGCCCGGCTTTTGGCAGTTCCCTACCGTATCAATGGGGCTCGGTCCCATCATGGCCATCTATCAGGCGCGCTTCATGCGCTACCTGAACGACCGGGGAATCCTGAACACCCAGGGTCGGCGGGTCTGGGCCTTCCTTGGGGATGGAGAGATGGACGAGCCCGAGTCTCTCGGGGCCATCTCGCTGGCGGCCAGGGAGCGGCTGGACAACCTGATCTTCGTGGTCAACTGCAACCTGCAGCGGCTCGACGGCCCGGTGCGCGGCAACGGCAAGATCATCCAGGAGCTGGAGGCGGTCTTCCGCGGGGCCGGGTGGAACGTGGTCAAGGTCATCTGGGGGAGCTACTGGGACCCGCTGCTCGCCCGCGACAAGCAAGGGCTGCTCCTCAAGCGCATGGAGGAGTGCGTCGACGGGGACTATCAGGCCTACAAGGCCAAGGGCGGCGCCTACACCCGCGAGCACTTCTTCGGCAAGTACCC
>JBAPYD010000728.1:0-5276 GCA_049284555.1 Chromatiaceae bacterium
GCCGATCAATGGAACTGATCGCAAACGACCGCCGTCTTCGCCTGCTCCCAGGGACGGGTTTTTATAAAAATATTTAATTTGAATGCGTTATGAGAGGGCGGATGCCCGCAGGGCGATCCGCCATTCCACCACGCATCGAGATGCCAGCACCTTCCGACAAAGATCGGTACGGCAATCCGGCGCAGTGCCTCCCGGCAATAGGCGGAACCTCCTATCGGAGTTCCGCCCTTGTGTCTTGCCGGCCGTGGGGATCGGGAGCCGCGCCTAGCCGCCCTCGCCCTTCAGGACCAGGCGCCGGTAGAGGTAGATCTGACCATTCTGGTCCCGCAGGGCCAGGCGCCCCTCCTGGTCCAGGGCGAAGTCGAACTCCAGGTCGAAGCCTGCCTGGCTGTTGGACATCCGCAGCCGATCCCCCGTAACTTGGAGGCTGCCGTCGACGAAGCCGCCATTGGCGGCGTAGAGCCGGTAGTAGGGGCCCTGGACCAGCAGTAGACCGCCCCCCGCCGCCTCCCAGGGCCCTTCCAGAGGGGAGCCCGTCCAAGGCATCTGGGGCATCTGGGACATGCCTGGCACGGACTGGGAGAATTGGTCCCACAGGGCGCCGCCCATCCGGCCCGCCTGATCCATCTGACCGCCGCCGCCAAAGGGCATGCCCATGGTGCCCCCCGGCCAGCCCGGCATGCCCATGCCGCTGCCCGGCATCCCGAAGGGGCTGGGCATCCCGCCGTACATCGAGCGCGCCGGGTCCGTCCCCGAGCCGAACAGACCCATGGCCTCCATCATGCGCGACATGGCGTCGGCCATGGCCGAACGGGTGCCGCTGTCCCCGAGGGCGGGCGCCGCGACCAGAAGCAGCGATAGCAGTTGGGCGATCAGGAAGCGGTGGGTGCTGGACATCGGAGAGGCATCCTCGCCGGGCGTGGAGCGCGCGATCAGGGCCCCGGTCTCGGGCTGGGAGTCTAGCAGACCCCGTTCGGTTAGAATCCCACGATGGCGCGCGACTTCAGGATCCCCCGACGTTACAAGACCGTGCTCGCCCTGGTGGCGGTCCTCGGCCCCATCGTCTGGCTGATGTTCACCGAGGATGGCCAGAGGCGGACCGACCTGGTCCTGATGTCGATCCTCGGGCGTCCCGCCTTCGATGCCGCCCTGGAGTCCTTTACGGATCGGCTCACGGAGGATCGGTTGCGGGCGGACTTTCCGGCAATCGAGCTCGCGTGCACGGACGGCGAGAGCCTTTTTGGTGATCGGTCTTGCGAGGCGCGGATCGGCTCCTTCAACCAGTACCCCGCCAGCGAGCTCGGTCTCTTCTTCGACGGGGGCCGACTGAGCGCCGTGAAGGTGCTCTACCCGCGGGCCTATCACGCCCGGATCCGGGGCTGGGTGGAGCGACGGGTGGCGCGGCTGAGGGAGGTATCCGAGGGTCCGCCGCCGGCGCCCCTGGTGAACGGGGGCGTGGCGGCCTGGCCGGTCACCGACGGCGCGCTGCTGCTCAAGGACGGTGATCTGGGCCCGTCGGACGAGCCGGCCCTGCTCTGGCTATCGGGCGCCGCCCTGGCCAGGCGTGAGGGCCCGGGCGGCGCCTGAGGCGGGTGATCCCCGATCCGCGCGGAAGCCGTAATCAATCGGCCCTTCTCGGCCGGTCAGGTCAGATCTACACCGGCAGCGGCTTGATCTGCCAGATCCGCTCGGCATAGTCGCGGATCGATCGGTCCGAGGAGAACTTGCCCATGCGCGCCACGTTCAGGATCGACATGTGGTCCCAATGGCCCTTGTCGGCCCAGGCCTTGCTCACCTGCTGCTGGCAGTCCACGTAGGCCCGGTAGTCGGCCAGGGCCATGAAGGTGTCGTGGTTGACCAGGTGGTCGGTGAGGGGACGGAACAGGGTCGGGTCCCCGTGGGAGAAGAGGCCGGAGTTGATGAGGTCGATGACCGTCTTCAGCTCATGGTCGCCCTGGTAATAGTCCCAGGGCCGATAGCCCTCCTGCAGCCGCTGCTGGACTTCCTCCGTCGTCATCCCGAACAGGAAGAAGTTCTCGGTGCCGACCTCCTCGCGGATCTCCACGTTGGCACCGTCCAGGGTGCCGATGGTGAGCGCGCCATTCATGGAGAACTTCATGTTGCCGGTGCCCGAGGCCTCCTTTCCCGCGAGCGAGATCTGCTCGGAGAGGTCCGCCGCGGGATAGAGCCGCTGGCCGTTCTGCACGTTGAAGTCGGGCATGAAGGCGACACGAATGAAGCCGTTGACCTGGGGGTCGTGGTTGATGACCTCGCCCACGGAGTTGATGAGCTTGATCATGAGCTTGGCCAGGGCGTAGCCGGGGGCGGCCTTGCCGCCGAAGATGAAGGTGCGCGGCGCAATGCAGTGGTTCGGGTCCTGCTTGATCCGGTGATAGAGGGTGACGATGTGCAGCAGGTTCAGGTGCTGACGCTTGTATTCGTGGAAGCGCTTGGCCTGGACGTCGAACAGGGTCTCCGGGTCGATCCGCACGCCCGCACGCTTCGCCATCCAGTTGGCGAGCGCGTGCTTGGCGGCGGTCTTGACGGCCCGCCACTGCGCCTTCAGGGCCGGGTCGTCCGCGTGGGGCTCGAGCTCCCGCAGACAGTCGAGGTCCCGCAGCCAGCGGTCGCTGCCGCAGGTCTCGGTGATCAGGCGGGCGAGCCGCGGGTTGCTGACGGCGATGAACCGGCGCGGTGTGACCCCATTGGTGACGTTGTGGAACTTCTCGGGCCACAGGTCGTAGAAGTCCTTGAGGATGGTCGACTTGACCAGCTCGGAATGGAGCTCCGCCACGCCGTTGACGGCGCGCGATCCGACCACCGCCAGGTTGGCCATCCGCACCCGCCGTTCGTCGCCCTCGGCGATGAGTGACATGCGGGCGACCCGCCAGTCGTCTCCCAGGAAGTGCACCCGTACCTCGTCCAGGAAGCGGCGGTTGATCTCGTAGATGATCTCCAGGTGACGGGGCAGGAGCTTTTCGAACAGCCGCACCGGCCAGGTCTCCAGGGCCTCCGGGAGCAGGGTGTGGTTGGTGTAGCAGAAGGTCTTGCGGGTGATCTCCCAGGCCTGATCCCACTCCATTCCGTGCTCGTCGAGGAAGAGCCGCATGAGCTCCGCCACGGCGATGGCCGGGTGGGTGTCGTTGAGCTGGGCGACGAACTTGTCCGCGAAGGTATCCAGGGAGCCCACGGTGTTCAGGTGCAGGCGCACCATGTCCTGGAGTGAGCAGGAGACGAAGAAATACTGCTGCTTGAGGCGAAGCTCCTTGCCGGCCTCGGGATCGTCGTTGGGGTAGAGGACCTTGGAGATGGTCTCCGCCTCCATCTTGGCGTGGACGGCCCCGTAATAGTCCCCCACGTTGAAGGACTGGAAGTCGAAGGACTCGGCGGCCTGGGATCGCCACAGCCGCAGCAGGTTCACGTTGCCGACGCCGTATCCCAGGATGGGCGTGTCGTAGGCGAGCCCCACGATCTCCATCGCCGGTACCCAGCGGACCCGCAGGCGTCCGTGCTCGTCCTTGTATTGCTCCGTGTGGCCGCCGAACCTGACCGGGAATCGCAGCTTGTAGCGGGGCAGCTCCCAGGGGTTGCCGTTCTTCAGCCAGGTGTCGCTCTTCTCCACCTGCCAGCCGTCGTGGATCTCCTGGTCGAAGATGCCGAACTCGTAGCGGATGCCGTAGCCGATGGCGGGGATCTGCACCGTGCTCAGGGAATCCATGTAGCAGGCCGCCAGCCGACCCAGGCCGCCGTTGCCGAGGCCCGGCTCCTCCTCGCTGTCCATGATCCGATCGAAGTCGAGCTTGAGCTCCTTACCGGCCTCGCGCGCCGCCTCGGTGATGCCCAGGTTCACCAGGTTGTTCAGGAGATGGGGCCCAACGAGGAACTCGGCGGACAGGTAGCAGACGGTGCGTGCCTGGCCGTCCTTGTAGGCCTTGGCCGACTTCAGCCAGCGCTCGAGCAGGCGGTCGCGCACCGTGTAGGCGGCGGCCATGTAGAGGTCGTTGTCCGTGGCCACGTCCCAGAAACGGCCCTGGACGTAGAAGAGGTTGTCGATGTAGGCCTGCTTCAGGGCGTCCTTCGACATGCCGGTGCGGGTGTGCTCGCGCTTCTCGGGGTTGGGCTGTTTGGTCATGGTGTCGTGGTCGGATCCTTTAGAGGGCCCAGGGCCCAGGGCCGGAATAACAGGGCCAAGGGCCAAGGAGTCTCAGGCTTAGGTCGCTCGCTGATGTCGATGGCCTGGGGATTTCGGACCAAGCGGAGAGCGAAGCGATCGGTCATCGCCTCGCCCTTATCCTAGCTCGGCCCTCGGCCCTTCTCAGAACGGCCATACCCAGTCGTCGATGTCCGGCTTGTCGATGCCGTGCTCGTAGGCGTAGTTGCGGCAATCGATCTGCATGTCGCGGAGCCTGTCCTTCACGTGGGCGCCGGCCACCTGGAGCCGCGGCACCCGGTTGATGACGTCGATGGCGAGGCTGAAGCGGTCGATCTCGTTGTTGATGGCCAGCTCCAGGGGGGTGTTGATGTTGCCCTTCTCCTTGTAGCCGCGCACGTGCAGGTGCGCATGATTGGTGCGCCTGTAGGCGAGCCGGTGGATCAGCCAAGGATAGCCGTGGAAGTTGAAGATGACGGGCTTGTCCTTGGTAAACAGGCTGTCGAAGTCCGCGTCGCTCAGCCCATGGGGGTGCTCGCCGGCGGGCTGGAGCTTGAAGAGGTCCACCACGTTGATGAAGCGGATCTTGATGTCGTCGAAGTGCTGACGCAGCAGGGCCGTGGCGGCCAGGGCCTCCTTGGTCGGGATGTCGCCGCAGCCCACCAGCACCGCGTCGGGCTCGCTGCCCTGGTCGTTGCTCGCCCATTCCCAGATCCCGATGCCCATGGTGCAGTGCTTGATGGCTGCGTCCAGGTCCAGGTACTGGAGATGGCTCTGCTTGTCCGCCACGATGACATTGATGTCGTCTCGGCTCTGCAGGCAGTGGTTCACGGTGGAGAGCAGGGTGTTGACGTCCGGCGGCAGATAGATGCGGGTCACCTCCGGGTTCTTGTTCACCACCACGTCGAGGAAGCCTGGGTCCTGATGGGTGAACCCGTTGTGGTCCTGACGCCAGACGGTGGAGGTGATCAGGAGATTCAGCGAGGAGATGCGCGCCCGCCAGGGGATCTCCTCGCAGATGGCCAGCCACTTGGCGTGCTGGTTGTACATGCTGTCGATGACGTGGACGAAGGCCTCGTAGGTGGCGAAGAAGCCGTGGCGACCGGTCAGCACATAGCCCTCGTAC
>JBAPYD010000729.1:0-2946 GCA_049284555.1 Chromatiaceae bacterium
AGAGCTGGCAGCTGGCGTCGTCCGAGGTCGAGTTCGGGTACGCGTCTCGCCAGTCCGTGAGATAGCCGTTCAGCGCTTGTGCGGACGAGGCCGCTGCGAGCGCTCCGGCGCCGATCAGAATCGACACGACGGCGCGCAAATGGGTCGCCTGTACTCTTGGCATGAGAGAGATCCTCCAGATGGTTGGTCTAGCGTTTGGTGTGAGTTTGTGTCGCGCGGAATCGGGCGGACACGCTTTGTTGTTATGCTCGGGCCGTCCGGATCCGATTGCGGCACCGGCCCGGCAGCGCGACGGAGAATAGCCCGAGCGCCTTGTGGAATCTAGGTTTGCTTTAGCCGCGTGTGCATGCACCGGCGTGCCGCGCCGCTCCGCTGGTCGAGGGGACGTCCGCTCGGTCTCAAGGCTTGAAGAGCACCACGTGGTAGGCGATAAACAGCATCAGGTGAACCAGTCCCTCGGAGCACGTTGGTTCGCGGCGCGCTGAAGGTCACCACGGTGACTAGTGGTGCGCCTTGTTCGGCCACTTATCCCTGTAGCGCCGCATCACCTCGGTGACGGCATCCGGCACGTTCTGAAATGCCGTTTGCCGCATGCCGTCGGCGAGGAAGCCTGGCATGTCGTAGGGAAGCCGGCGCCCCATCTTCTCGAAGGTCTGCTCCATGAGCTCCGGGTCCAGGGAGCGGGTGGCGGCGATGCCGGCGTTGAGATTGATCACACGCCAGGGGCGCCAGGCGTTGCTGCGGTCTTCGTCCAGCTGCACCCGCTCGGAAGCTGCATCGATGACTTCCTGCATCAACGCACAGATCGCGCGCAGGTCGTCCGGTGCACTCAAGCCGTTTACGATCATGCCGAAGCCGTCGGCGGTGCCCTCGAGGTTGTCGATGGTCGCCCCGCGACGCGCCACCCAGACACCCATCGACGCAAACATGCGCGCTACCGTGTCCCGTTTGTCCATGATCTCGATCTTGCGCACCAGGAAGGCGAGCCGATCCAGGAGGTCGAGCCCGTCCGCGGTGAGCTCGTCCAACTCGTCCTGCTCCAGGTGGAGGCTACCGGATTCGATGCCCCCGGAGATCTGAAAGAAGTCGGAGAGTGCCCGGGCGAGCGCCAGCGGGCCGCTTTCGTCTTCGGTGATCGCTTGTGCCTCCTCGTTCCTGGCGAGTATCGCCTGCATGATCTCCAGAGCCAGATCCGAGATCGCATCGATCTCGACGACAAGTACATTTTTGGACAAGGGACGTTACCTGTAGACCGAAGCGGGAGCGTGTCCGCGGCCGACAATCTGCTCAGCGGGCAGGCCGGTGGAATGCGCGTTGTCGGCCATAGCTTGGGATGCTAGCCCGAGTCCTCAAGCCAATGGAGCATGCCGGGGTTCGGCGACAGCTCCCGGGACGATACCTGCCTCTCCGGGCCAGGCCCGCGATCAGCGGAGAACCCCTGATCGGGTCATCGACTACGAGGTCCCGCGCTCGCGCCCCTCGGCGCGTCGGGCGATCTCCTGGGTCAGGCCTCGGAAGATGACCAGATGGGCCGGCTCCATCGAGAGCCAGTACATTAGCCCCCACACGCCCGCGGGGTGCCAGTAGGCGGTGGCGGTCACACGGGTACGGGCCTCGGGCAAGGCCTCGATCTCGAACTCCAGCACGCCGGCCCCCGGCGCCCGCATGCCGAACGAGAGCGTGAGGCGATGCTCCGGCTCCACCCCGATGACCTCCCAGGAGTCGATTCGGTCCCCGACCCGGAGCTCGGTCGGGTGGCGCCGACCGCGCTTGAGCCCCGGACCGCCCAAGGCCCAGTCCACGGTCTCCCGTAGCGTCCAGAGGGCGTTGAGGTAGAAGTAGCGGTTCTCGCCGCCGATCGACGCGACCACGGACCAGACCGCCGCGGGGCTCGCCCTTGCGACGGCGCTGGCCCCAGCGCGCTTGGCGTAGTACCCATAGTCGATTCGACCCTTGCGCATGTTGAAGGCCCCCTCCGTCCAGCGCGCCCTGATCTGAGCGTTGCGCTCGGCCTCGAACGCCGCCTCCACGGATTCCCGGAAGCCCAGCAACCGCTGGGGGATCAGGCCCCGGAGCGGCTCCGGGTCCGCCGGAAAGTCGTGCTTGAGTCCCTCGATGAGTGCGCGGGCAACGTTTGTCGGAACCGAGGTGACCAGGCGCAGCCAGTAGGAGGACAGCCGCGGCGTGAGCACCGGTATCGGGATGATCCATGGGGGACGCCGGCCAGCGGCCTCGGCCAGCACCCGCATCATGTCCGCGTAGGTGAGCTCCTCGGGTCCCGCCGCATTGTAGATGCCGCCCGCGGTCTCGGGCATCGCCGGGGCCAGCACCAGGTATTCGAGCAGGTTCTCCAGGGCGATGGGAGGCGATTTGGCCCGCACCCAGCGGGGTGTGACCATGATCGGCAGGTGATAGACCAGGTCGCGCATCACCTCGAAGGCGGCGGACCCTGGTCCGACGATGATCCCCGCGCGGATCTCGGTGACCGGCACCTGACCCCGGCGCAGGACCTCGCCGGTCTCGCGCCGGGAGACGATGTGCTCGGAATCCGCGTCTTCCGGGACCAGTCCGCCCAGGTAGCAGATGCGCTGAACCCCCGCGGCGGCGGCCGCGTCGGCGAAGTGGGCGGCGGCCTGGAGGTCCAGTCGCCCGAAGTCGCGGCCCGCTCCCATCGAGTGGACCAGATAGTAGGCGATCCCGATCCCTGAAAGGGCGGCGGGAAGGGTGGCCGGCTCCAGGGCGTCGGCCGCCACGACTTCGACCCCCTCCCAGCCGCGCGCCTCCAGGACGCGGGGCTGGCGAGAGGAGACCCGGGTCGGCACCCCGGCGGCCAGGAGGCGCGGGACCAGGTTGGTACCGATGTAGCCGCTGGCCCCGAACACCAGCCGGGGGCGGGTCGCGAGGTCGCTGGTCATACCGATCGGTCGGACCCCCGGGATGCGATGC
>JBAPYD010000730.1:0-2990 GCA_049284555.1 Chromatiaceae bacterium
GCGGCGCTCAGGCCCCTGGATCCAGCCCTCGCGAGGGCGGCCCTGCGGCTGTGGCTGAGGCGCCGGGGTCTGCCCTTGCCGGATTCCGCGCACCTGAAGCGCATCCTGACCGAGGTCCTGCCTGCCCGCAGCGACGCCAATCCACTGGTGGCCTGGCCCGGCTGCGAGGTTCGCCGCTATCGGGGGGATCTGATGGCCCTGGAGCCCCTGCCGCCTCCCCCGGCCGGTCCCTCCCTGAGCTGGGACGGGGGCGTCCTGGTCCTGCCCCCACCCTTGGGGACCCTGAGACGTGTCCCGACGGGCCCGGGAGCAGAAGGGGTGACGGGAGCGGGTGGCGCCCCTCGGTTCCGTGTCCGTTTCGGGATCCAGGGCCAGCGGTGCCGGACGCGACCCCAGGGCCACCGCCGATCCCTGAAGAAGCGCTTCCAGGAGGCCGCGATCCCGCCCTGGCTGCGCCCCTATGTGCCCCTGGTGTTTGCCGGTGACCGCCTGGTGGCCGTCGCGGGCGTGTGCGCCTGCGCGGGCGAGCCGGATGCGGACCCCCAAGGGTGCGAGGTCCGTTGGACGGGACATCCCTGGGAGGAGCTGGGCTATTTCAGCGCGGCAGGTTGAGAGAGGACGTCCGCGCGGGCGCTGGCGGCCCGCAATCGGGCACGCCTCGTCCGCGGGTCACGAGAAATCGACGACCACGGCGGTCACGTTGTCCCTGCCGCCGTGCTCGCAGGCCTGGTGCACCAGGGAGTGGGCGACGTCAGCGGGCGGGGCCGATCCGAGCATGGCGGCCAGGGTCCCCGGATCCAGTTCGCGATAGAGCCCGTCGCTGCACAGCAGGTAGCGGTCTCCCGCGGCCAGCCGCTCGATCCGACCGTCCACCACCAGGTCCCCCTCGCTGCCTACCGCGCGCAGTAGCACGTTGGAGAGCGGGTGGTCCTCTGCCGCCTCATGCGTCAGCAGGCCACCATCGATCAGGGCCTGGACCTGACTGTGGTCGACGGTGACCGGGGTCAGGTCACCATCGCGCAATCGGTAGGCCCGGCTGTCCCCGACCCAGAGGATGGCGCAGTGCTGGCCGAGGGCGATCAGGATGACGATGGTGCTGCCGATGAGGTCACCGTCCGGGCGCGCCGCCGCCTGCTCGAGGAGCCGCTCGTTGACGCGCTCGAGCACCTCGCGGATCGTCCGCACCGATGTCCCCAGGAACCGGGGGCGGGGCACTTGGGCGAGTGCCTCGACGATCGCCCGGCTCGCGAGGGCCCCCTCGCTGTGGCCCCCCATGCCGTCCGCGACCGCCCAGATCCCCAGATCCGGGCGGTCCAGATAGGCGTCCTGATTGGCGGCCCGCACGCGGCCCTTGTCCGTCGCCGCCCCGGAGAGCCAGCGCGGGTGGGCGGTCCCTAGGGGCGTGCTCATTCGTCCGGGCTCAGTTGCAGCCAGCCCTGATCCGGCCACCCGCCACCCAGCAGGGCGGCGAACCCCTCCGGGGCTGGTAGTCCCTGGCAGACGAGGAGGGAGGGGGCGACCCGCTCGGAGCCCGAGGTCCACCAGAGGCTGTAGGCGAAGAGGAGCTCGCCCAATGCGTTCGCCAAGAGCGTGGGGCAGGCCTCCATTGGTGGGATCGCGGAAAGGGCCTCCAGCCTCCAGGCACCCAGCGTAACGCGCCGATCCTCGGCGCCCGCCGGATGATTCCTCTGAAGCTCGCCGCTCAGGCCTGGAGCCCCGAGGGCGAGGATCTGGGTATCGAAGGTGTCCAGGTCGAAGCCGTCGGCGAGGCTCGACAGCGCGATGGACTCCGCCCGCTCCAGCCAATCCGTGGCGCACAGGGCACGGAAGGGATTGGCCCCGGGTGGCAGGGGGGCGGCGAGGGTCAGGGGAAAGTAGCGCCCGACCCGGTCGACGCTCGGCATCAGCACGCCCACCCATCCGGTCTGTCCCGCGATGCCCGCGCTCAGGGCGAATCGCCACAAGGGGCTGGTGAGATAGTGGTCCAGCCAGCTGGAGGCGAGCTGGGTCTGGCTGGCGGCCAGGGATCCACGCAGCCAGTGGTCCCAAGGCTGGACGAACTGTGCGGGCAGGCGGCGGGTGATGAAGTCCCCGAGGCTGGGCAGCTTTCCGTAGAAGCCGGTGGCCGTGGGCTCGGATCCGCTGGAATGGGTGGGGCCGGGATCGGAGTGGGTCATGGGGCCAACCTCATAGGCGATCGGGGCAGCGGAAGCCGCGCAGCTCCTGAAGCTGGAACGGGTTGCGCACGCTGGCGGCCCGCAGGTCCAGGCTCGCCGACATGCCGCCCGAGGAGACCCCGAGGCGGAACAGCTCCTCCTGTCCGGTCGCCTGGAGGCTGGATCGGTCCAGCACCCGATACCAGGCCCAGGCGCCTTCCTCCGTGAAGCTGGATTCGCGTCCGTCGACCCCAGAGAAGACCACGCGGGCCCGGCCGATCCCATCCGGAGAGGGCCACTGGAACATCTGGGCCCGGGGTGGCCCATGACGATAGTCGAGTATCTGGCCACCGACATCCAGGATGAGCTGGCTGACGCTGGCGTCCATGCGCGTGGGTGTGAGCTCGAAGGTCACGCCAGGGAGCTTGCCGCCCCCCCCGAAGAAGGCCTCGCGGATGGTCGCCGCGCGTTGGAACTGGGTCAGTACGGCATTGGGGATGCCGATCCCGCCCCCCGCCCAGCGCCAGGTGCGGCGGGAGGTGTCGGCGATCTTGCTCAGGTTCTCGGAGAAGAAGGTATCCAGGAGTCCGCCGGGGCCGAACAGACGCCCGAAATCATGGAGGGTAGCCTCGCGGCGGCTGCCCCGCTCGAAGGGATAGCGACCGCTGATCGCCTCACGGCAGAATGGGAGCACCTGGGAGCTCCAGAGGTTGTTGAGCCTGGCCCTGGCGCCCCCGGCGATCAGGGTCGCGCTGTCCTGCGCCAGGGCGGCCACCAGCCCGGCAACGGGCTCGGGCATGCGGGCGGCGGCTTGCTTGGCCTCTTGGATCTCTT
>JBAPYD010000731.1:0-1522 GCA_049284555.1 Chromatiaceae bacterium
CGGCTGCCCCCGGCCCAGGCCATGCGCCCGGCGCCACCGCCGGTCTATCGGGCCACCCTGGTGGAGCGTCTGGGCATGCAGCGCTGGCTCGGGCAACCCACGCGCATGATCCTGCGCCACATCGAGCGGCGGCCCCTCAAGTCCCTGTTGACGGCGCTCGGAATCGCCATGGCCTGCGGCATCATGATGATCGGCGGCTTCCAACGGGGATCGATCGACCACATGGTGGGCGTGCAGTTCGGCCTGAGCCAGCGGGCGGACCTCACCGCGACCTTCACCGAGCCCACCTCCGGCGACGCCCTGTATTCCCTGGGGAGCCTCGAGGGGGTCGAGCTGGCCGAGGGCTTCCGGAGCGTGCCGGTGCGGCTGCGCTTCGGCCACCGCAGCTATCGCACCGCCCTCGACGGGGTCGAGCCGGACGGACGTCTGATGCGGCTGCTGGACACGGCGCTCGACCCCATCGATCTGCCCTCCGAGGGCATCGTGCTGAACGACTATCTCGCCAGGCTGCTCCAGGTCCGACCCGGGGACCGTCTCGTGGTGGAGGTGCTCGAGGGCCAGCCCCGAACCCTGGAGGTGCCCGTGGTGGCCACCGCGGAGCAGTACCTGGGGGTCGGCGCCTACATGCGGCGCGGCGCCCTGAACCGGCTGCTGCGGGAGGGGGACGCCCTGTCCGGCGCCTACCTGGCCGTGGACGAGCGCGAGCGCGGGGCCGTCTATCTGGCCCTCAAGGAGATGCCGCGCATCGCGGGCATCGTCGAGCAGGCGGCGGCCATCCGCGCCTTCTACGACACCCTGGCCCAGAGTGTGCTGTATTTCACCTTCATCGCGAACCTGCTCGGTGCCAGCATCGCCTTCGGTGTCGTCTACAACAGCATGCGGATCGCCCTGTCGGAGCGGGACCGGGAGCTGGCCAGCCTGCGGGTGCTCGGCTTCGAGCGCGGCGAGGTGGCCTACATCCTGCTCGGCGAGCTCGCCCTGCTGACGCTGGCCGCCATCCCCTTGGGGCTCGCCATCGGCTATGGGCTGTGCGCCTACCTGGCCCATCGCTTCCAGACCGACCTGTACCGCATCGCGCTGGTGCTGGAGCGGGATGTCTATGCGCTGGCGGCGCTCGTGGTGATCCTCTCGGCGCTCGTCTCGGGGCTCCTGCTGTGGCGAAGCCTGGGGCGTCTGGACATGGTGGCGGTGCTCAAGAGCAAGGAGTGATCCCCATGGGCTGGCTCAGACATCCGGGCATCCTGGCGACAGCCGTCCTCGTTGCGGGACTGCTCACCTGGGGGTTCTGGCCGCGGCCGGTCCCGGTGGAGATCGTGACGGCGCAGCGCGGGCCCATGACGGTCACCGTCGACGAGGACGGTCGCACCCGGGTCATCGATCGCTTCGAGATCCGGGCCCCCGTGGACGGCTCGACCTGCCGTGTGGGCCTGGACGTCGGTGACCCGGTGACCCGGGGCCAGGTGCTGCTCGGCATCACGCCCCTGCAGTCCGCGGTGCTCGATCCCCGCAGCCGCGCCGAGGC
>JBAPYD010000732.1:0-2315 GCA_049284555.1 Chromatiaceae bacterium
GCGACCATCGTCTACACCTCCGGCACCACCGGGCGACCCAAGGGGGTCATGCTCTCCCACCGCAACATCCTGACCAACGCCCACGGCGGCGTCACCCTCATCGACGTCTACCGGGAGGACGTGTTTCTCTCCTTCCTTCCCCTGTCCCACACCCTGGAGCGAACCGCCGGCTACTACCTGCCCATGATGACGGGCTCGGAGGTGGTCTATGCCCGCTCGGTGGCCCAGCTTGGGGAGGATCTGCAACACGTCCGGCCGACGCTGATCATCGCCGTGCCCCGGGTCTTCGAGCGGGTCTACCAGCGTATCCAGGACCAGATGGCCAGGCGCCCCGTTCTGGTGCGGCTCCTCTTCGAGGCCACCGTCAAGGCCGGCTGGCGTCACTTCCTGCGGGGTCAGGGCCGGGCCGGCTGGCATCCACTCCTGCTCCTCTGGCCGTTCCTGCGTCGCAAGGTCGCGGCCCACGTGCTGGAGAGGCTCGGGGGCAGGCTCCGCACGGCCGTGAGCGGCGGCGCCCCCCTCCCCTCCGGTGTCGCCCACACCTTCATCGGACTCGGGCTGCCCCTCCTCCAGGGCTACGGTCTGACGGAGACCAGCCCGGTCATCGCCGTCAACCCGCTGCAGGACAACGTCCCCGAGAGCGTGGGCGTGCCCATCCGCGGCATCCAGGTCCGCATCGGGGCGGACGACGAGCTGCTGGTAAAGGGGGACAACGTCATGCTCGGGTACTGGAACAACCATGCCGCCACGTCGCGGGTCCTGGAGCCGGACGGCTGGCTGCACACTGGGGATCAGGCCCGTATCGACAGGGGACACCTCTTCATCACCGGACGGCTCAAGGACATCCTGGTCCTCTCCAACGGCGAGAAGGTCCCACCGGCGGACATGGAGATGGCCATCGCCATGGACCCTTTGTTCGACCAGGCCCTGGTCCTGGGAGAGGGCCGCTCCTACCTGACGGCGCTGCTGGTCTTGAACGCAGACCTCTGGGACGGACTGGCCCGGGAGTACGGACTCGACCCCCAGGACCCGAAGAGCCTGGCGGACACCCGACTCCTCAAGGACATGCTGAAGCGGGTCCGGGTCGTCCTGCGCGATTTCCCGGGCTATGCCAAGATCCGCCGGGCGGCCCTCGCACTGGAACCCTGGACGGTCGAGAACGGTCTGCTCACGCCGACCCTCAAGGTGCGGCGCCCCCAGGTGGTCGACCGCTATCGGGACGTCATCGACCGCCTCTACGAGATGGAGGGCTGAGCCGCCCCTCGGAAGGCTTGCGCCGAGCCCGGGCAGTGCATAGACTTCCAGGGCCGCGCGGGTGTAGTTCAATGGTAGAACAGGAGCTTCCCAAGCTTCTAACGTGGGTTCGATTCCCATCACCCGCTCCAGATCCCTCCATGATGCCCCTGTGACACCCCTGGCCTCCTCGACGTTTCCCAGCGCGCTGGATTGAGCCCGGGATGCAGTGTCTCTACCTGGCCCGGGACCGCATCGAGGCCCAATTCCTGCGGGATTTCCTGGACCGGCATCGGATCGACTCGGTCGTGCTCGGCGACTATCTCGCCGGCGCCGCGGGCGAGCTCCCGGCCACCATCTTCCCCGCCGTCTGGGTCCTGGACGATGAAGACCTGGAGCGCGCCCAAGGCCTCCTGCCGCGATTCATCGCCGAGTGCCAGGGCGAGCCAGGGGGTACCCCTTGGATCTGTGATGCCTGCGGCGAGACCGTCGACGAAGGATTCGCGCTGTGCTGGAACTGCGGCCATCCCCGCACGGAGACGCCGCAGGACTGAAACCCGGCGCGTATCGATCGGGTCCGTATCGATCGGAGCATCCCGTCGGCGAGGCAGGGTGTCCGGGCCGCCCTCGGGATTGGCGACGAAGCCATGAGCTCCAGTCATTCGAACGCGATCGCCAACCCCCTGCTTCAGTGGTTCGAGCGGGAGGGCCGCAAGGACCTGCCCTGGCAGCAGGACCCGACCCCCTACCGGGTCTGGGTCTCGGAGATCATGCTGCAGCAGACCCAGGTCGCGGTCGTCATCCCCTATTTCGAGCGCTTCATGGCGCGGCTGCCGACCCTGCGGGACCTGGCGGAGGCCCCGATCGACGTGGTCCTGGCGCTCTGGTCCGGCCTGGGCTACTACGCCCGGGCGCGCAACCTGCATCGGGCGGCACGCCAGATCCAGGAGCGCCACGGCGGCGAGTTCCCCACCGACATCGCGCTGGTTCAGGCGTTGCCGGGGATCGGTCGCTCGACGGCCGGGGCCATCCTGTCCCTGTCGTTCGGCCAGCCCCACCCCATCCTGGACGGCAACGTCAAG
>JBAPYD010000733.1:0-5289 GCA_049284555.1 Chromatiaceae bacterium
GCCCCGCGCCGGCCCAGCTCGGCGATCAGCGGGGGAACGGCGTCGGGGGGCGTGCAGATGACCCCCAAGTCCGGCGCCTCAGGCAGCTGTTCCAGGTCCCGGTAGACCTTGGCCCCGCGGATCCGCCGGTGGTGCGGGTTCACGGGCCAGACCCGGCCCTTGTAGTCCCCGCCGAGCAGATTCCGCGCGAGGATGGCCCCGATGGACCCCCGTCGGTTGGAGGCCCCGATCAGTGCGATGGACGCGGGCCGGAACAGGGCGTCCAGGTTGCGGATGGTCACGAGTCGACGCCGCTCCAGTAGGCGTCCACCCGCCCCTGGATCTCGGCGATCAGGTCTTCTCGACGCTCGGGCTCGAAGAGGTGCCGGAACCGCCCCTGGGTCTCCAGGTAGCGCTCCACGGGTACCCGTCGCGGGGGCGGCTTGGTGTGGACGATCCGACCCTCGCGATACTCCTTGAGGGGCCAGATGCCAGTCTTGACCGCGAGCTTGCCGATCTCGGCCGTCCGTTCGGGGTCGAAGTCCCAGCCGGTGGGGCAGGGGGCGAGGGCCAGGAGCAGCCTGGGCCCCTTGACCGACAGGGCCTTCTCCACCTTCCGGGCCAGGTCCAGGGGCTCGGCGCCGATGAGGGTGGCCGCGTAGGCGGGGCCGTGGGCGCACCAGATGGCGAACAGGTCCTTCTTCTCCCCGCCGAAGCCGGCGGGGGCGAGACAGGTGGCGGTCCGGGCCCCGTGGGGCGTGGCGGGGGAGGTCTGCTGTCCCGTGTTCCCGTAGCCCTCGTTGTCGTAGACGATGTAGAGGAAGTCGAGCCCCCGCTCGATCGCCCCGGAGGTGGCGGACAGGCCCATCCCGTAGGCGGCCCCGTCGCCGGTCAGGACCACCACCTGGAGATCCTCCTCCCGCGGCAGGCGCCCCGAGTCGAGCAGGATGTCCAGGGCGTCCCGCACCCCCTGGGCCCCCGCGGGGGCCGAGGCCATGGCGGTGTAGAGCCAGGAGCCCCGGAAGGGCGTGAAGGGGTAGACGGAGAGGAGCGTCATGCAGCCGGCGGCATTGACGAACACGGAGCGGCCGCCCAGGACGTCGTAGATCTGGTGCAGGGCCTGGAGCCCGCCGCAGCCGGCGCACATGGGGGTGCCGGTGCCGAGCAGCCGGGTGGAGGGGAGGTCCTTGACGCTGCGGAAGCGGCTGCCGGGGTTGCGCTCGGACTCGCTCATGGTGCCTTCCCCAGGTCTCGGCGCTCCACCCGGGCCAGGGTCTGGAGCTTGCGCAGCTCCCGCAGCTCGTCCTCCGTGTAGAGCAGGCGCGGTGGCGGCGCCTTGCCCCGCTCTGCGGCCTCTGCGGTCACGCGGACCATCTCGAAGAGCTCCGCCCGGGGGATGTCCCGGCCCCCCAGACCGCCGATGAAGCTCACCAGCACCGGGGCCCCGGGGGTGCCGTAGAGCGCCGCGCAGAGCTCACCGTGCAGCACCCCGCCGAAGCCGAAGGACAGGTTCTGGTCGATCACGGCCACCCCGCGCTTGCCCGCCAGCGCGTCCCGCAGGGCCTGGGCAGGGAAGGGGCGGAGCAGACGCGGCCGCACCAGGCCCACCCGCTGGCCCGCCTCGCGCAGGGCGTCCACCGCCGCCTTGGCCTTGGTGGCGAAGGAGCCGATCATCAGGAGGCAGACCTCGGCGTCCTCGCTGCGATAGCACTCCAGGGCCTCGTAGGGACGGCCGACGCGCTCACCCCACGCGCGGCCCGCCTCCGCGTAGGCGGCGAGCCCGTTGCGGGCGGCCAGGTGGGTCTCGTAGCGGAAATAGGAGTAGGGCCCACCGCCCAGCACCGCGACCGCCTGGCTCTCCGGCTGGCTGGCCCGGAACTGGATCGACCGGGTCTCGAAGGGGGGCAGGAAGGCGTCCACGGCCTCCCGGTCCGGCAGCTCCACGGGCTCCCGGGTGAAGGAGAGATAGAAGCCGTCGAGGTTGACGATCACCGGCAGGCGAACGCTGGGGTCCTCGGCCACGCGAAAGGCGATCGGCACCTGGTCCAGCACCTCCTGGCAGGTGGCGCAGTGGATCTGCAGGAAGCCGCAGTCCCGGGCGGCCAGGATGTCGTTGTGGTCGGGCTCCAGGGTGATGGGGGTGGCTAGCCCCCGGGAGACGTTCACCAGCACGAAGGGGGCGCGCCAGCCCGCCACCGTGTAGAGCATCTCCATCCCATAGAGGAGCCCCTGGCTGGAGGTCGCGGTGAAGACCCGGACCCCCGTGGCGGCCGCCGCGCCGGCGGCAGTGAGCATGGAGTGCTCCGACTCCAGGGTCACCAGCCGGCCCGGGATCTCGCCCCGGTCCATCCAGCCGGCGAGGGTCTCGATGATCTCGGTCTGGGGCGTGATGGGGAAGGCCGGCACATAGTCGATCCGCGCCAGGCGCGCCCCCCAGGCGGCGGCCCCGTTCCCCGTCATCAGTGTCCTGGTCATGACGGCTGGACCCTCGGCTCCGCGTGGGGGCCCGGCTCGGGTCGGGTCTCGATCGCGTGGGGCGGGCATTGGGCCACGCACACCAGGCAGCCCTTGCAGTGGTCGTAGTCGATCCGGGGGGTGCCGTCCTCCACCTGGATGGCGCCGTCCGGGCAGAAGGTGGAGCACACCCACCAGCAGCGGTTGCAGCGATCGTAGTCGATGACGGGGCGCAGGGTCCGCCACAGACCGGTGGGGACCGCCTCGCTGGTCAGGGCGGCGTGGATCACCGGGGCGCTGATCCGCGCCTCCTCGAAGGGCAGGTCGACCCAGGCCGGGGCCTGGGTGGTCTCGGGTGGTGGATCGGGGCGCTCGCTCACGCATCCCGTCTCCCCTGCCAGCTGCTCGAAGACCCGCCGGGCGGTCTCCAGGTTGCGCTCGATGACAGCCTCCCCCAGGCCCCCCAGCTCCTCGCGGATGCCGGCCTCCAGGGCCACCATCGGGAACAGGCCCAGGACCCGTGCCGCGGCCGCGGCGCAGGCGGTCCCGACCAGGGGCAGGTTCCCATGAACTTCGGCCAGCCCCTCGGGCCGGAAGGTGATCAGGGTGCCCTTGAGGCCCAGCCGCTCCCGCCAGAGCTCGGGGGCCTCGGGGCTGTTCACCAGTAGCAGGCTATGCTCGTCCAGCCCCGCAAGCACCCCCGCGGCCGGGATCGGGATCAGGGAGGGGTCGGCCACCACCGCCAGGTCCGGCCTGGCGATGATGCCCCGCTCCAGGATGGGCCGCGCATCGACCCGCACATAGGCGAAGATGGGCGCCCCCCGGCGCTCGGCCCCGTAGCGGGGGGCGTCCTGGACCTCGAGCCCGGAGAGGAAGCAGGCGGTGCCCAGGATGCGGCTCGCGGTCTTCATCCCCTGACCACCCCGGCCGTGGAAGCGGATCCGAAGCATGGCTCACAGGTATCCCGGGGCGGAGGAGAAGAGCGAGTAGCGCCGCAGGGCCATGGCCTTGCGCACCCGGGCCTCGGCCAGCTCCAGCGCCGCCTGGCGGGGCGGGATCTGCCGGTTGCGGGCGTCCTCCAGGACGCTCTGGGTGTTGCGCCGCACCTTCTCCTGGATGGCCTGGAGCGCGGCGGTCTCCGTGGACCCGTGCAGCTCCATGGCGGCGCAGATGACGCCACCCGCGTTGGCGATGAAGTCCGGCACCACCAGCACGCCCCGCTCGCGCAGGGTCTGCTCGGCGCCCTCGGTGAAGGGGATGTTGGCCCCCTGGACCACCAGCCGGGCCTGGAGCTGGTCCACGTTGGACTCGTTGACCACGTCCGGGCGGGCCGCAGGGATCCAGATGTCGCAGGGCAGGCTCACCACCGCATCCCGATCCAGCCGCTCGCCCCCGGGATAGTCCGCCACGCTGGCCCCCTCGTCCTTCAGCCGGTTGAGGGCGAGGATGTCCAGACCGGCCTGGTTGTAGGTGGCCCCCTGGGAATCCGCGACCCCGACCAGGACCGCCCCCGCCTCGCTGAGGAAGCGCGCGGCGTTGCGGCCCACGGCCCCGTAGCCCTGGATCACCACCCGAGCGCCCCCGAGCGCGAGCCCGCAGAAGTCCACGGCCACCTCGGTGGCATTCAGCAGGCCCCAGCCGGTGGCGCCGATCTCGTCCAGGGGGATGCCCCCGATCTCCCTCGGCAGGGCTACCACGCGCCCGATCTCGTCCCTGACCCAGGCCATGCACTGCTCGTCGGTCCCCATGTCGGGGGCGAAGATGTAGTCCTCCTCCATCCGCAGGGCCTTGGCGAGACCGCGGATCAGGGTCTCCTTGTGTGCCTTGTCCATCCGCGGATCGCCGAACAGGACGACCTTCCCGCCCCCATGGGGTAGCCCCGCCGCGGCATTCTTGAAGGTCATGGCGCGGGCGAGCCGGAAGCACTCCTCGACGCTCACGTCCTCGGCCATGCGCACCCCGCCGATGGCGGGCCCCCGGGCCACGTTGTCGACCACCAGGATGGCGCGGAGCTGGATCGAGGGCTCGTAGACATGCACAATCTTGGTCGGTCCCAGCCCGTCGGCGAAGATGAAACAATTCTCCATCGGGCGCCTCCGCTCTCCACCGCTGTCACTGGTTGAAGCATAGGCCAAGCGGGCGCCTTCGCCCCCCTTTGACCCCCATCGAATCCGCGGAGGTCCCTTCATGAGCAGACGGGCAGGCAGGCGGGTCTCACTGGTGCTCGGCAGCGGCGGCGCCCGGGGCCTCGCCCACATCGGGATCATCCAGCGGCTGGAGGAGCAGGGCTACCGCATCGAGTCCATCGCCGGGGCCTCCATGGGGGCCCTGGTCGGGGGCATCCACGCGGCCGGTGAGCTGGCCGCCTATCGCGACTGGGTCTGCGCCCTGAGCCGCACCGACGTCCTGCGCTTCCTGGACTTCGCCTTCAGTGCCGGCGGCCTCTTCAAGGGGGACCGCATCATGGACACCCTGCGGGAGATGGTGGGGGAGCACGCCATCGAGGATCTCCCCATCGCCTACACGGCCGTGGCCACCGACATCGACCGCCAGCGGGAGGTATGGATCTCGAAGGGGCCCCTGTTCGACGCCATCCGCGCCTCCATCGCCGTGCCGACGGTCTTCACCCCACACCGGTACCTGGGTCTGACCCTCGTGGACGGCGGCCTCCTCAATCCGGTGCCGATCGCGCCCACCTTCCGAGACACCACGGACCTCACCATCGCCGTCAATCTGAACGGCCCGGAGAGGAATTCGGGGCGGCCCGAACGAAAGCGTGCGCGGGCGGCGAACGCGGTCCCCAAGGACGACCTGGTGTCCCGCATCCGCCAGTTTCTCGACGGGATCGGGGAGAAC
>JBAPYD010000734.1:0-5495 GCA_049284555.1 Chromatiaceae bacterium
GAATCTGGACCCTAGACGACGGTGATATCTGGATGGTGACTTTAACTCATCCTCATAGCTCTTTGATATACCTGCCGCGACTTATTGAGTAGTTACATGTAACCGAATGTATACCTGACAGCTGCGAGCATCGAGCAGCGGGGATTCCCGGACCAGACAGCGAGTCAGCGCACTGCAAAGCGAAGAACTGACGTGCCTCCGGTAGCTCCTGACTACGAAGTCGGAGCGCCTCCCATCTCGTTGATCCTTTAACATCCGCGGTCCCTCGGGCTCTTGTCCCCCGCGCCCGATCACCCCTCAACGCACGGGTAGGTTGGTGCGCTCGACCACCCGCCGTAGCACGAAGCTGGAATGGACCCCGGAGACCCCCTCGATCCGCGTGATGCGCCGTAGCAGCAGGTCCTGGTAGTGGTCCATGTCGCGGACGATGACCTTGAGCTGGTAGTCCGCCTCGCGGCCCGTGATCAAGAGGCATTCCAGCACCTCCGGCATCTCCTGGATCGCCGCCTCGAAGTGCTCGAAGCGCTCGGGCGTGTGACGGTCCATGGAGATGCTGAGCAGGGCCATGAGGTTCAGCCCCAGCTGTTTGGCGTCCAGCAAGGCCCGGTAGCCGGCGATGATCCCCGCCTCCTCCAGGGCGCGCACCCGGCGCAGGCAGGGGGAGGGGGAGAGGCCGATGCGGTCGGCGAGCTCCTGGTTGGTGATGCGACCATCCTGCTGCAGCTCTTCCAGGATGCGGCGGTCGTAGTTGTCGAGGTTCATGGATGCGTAGGGTACAGATTGCGTATCAATAGAAATATTAGCAAGGATATTGCGATGAGACGCCAATATCCGGGGACATTAGCAATCGCCTGACGCCCCATCAAGCGTAGTCTTTCACCCGTCGGCTGACCGGCCGACACCCCGGGGCGGGGCCCACAAGGCCCCGGCCCCAAAGGCTCCCAGGTCCCGACCAGGACGGGAGCGGTCTCCAAGGCCCAACCAGGCCGAGACATGGCCCCAGAACCGCAAGCCCGCTCCCCCTCGCCCCGACGATCACCGGGGTCGAGGGCCGCTAGGGCCCAGACAGCCGCGAGGATGCCCCCATGCGCCGTTTCGACCACCGTAAGTACAGCCCCGCTCCCCGCGTCGACCTGCCCGACCGCCAGTGGCCGGGACGGGTCGTGGAGCGCGCCCCCATCTGGGCCAGCGTCGACCTGCGGGACGGCAACCAGGCCCTGATCGAGCCCATGGGGGTGATGGAGAAGCGCCGTCTCTGGGGGCTCCTGGTGCGCCTGGGGCTCAAGGAGATCGAGGTGGGCTTCCCGGCGGCGAGCCAGCCGGACTTCGACTTCGTGCGCTGGCTGATCGAGGCGCGCCAGATCCCGGATGACGTCACCATCCAGGTCCTGGTCCAGGCCCGGCAGGACCTGATCCGCCGGACCTTCGAGGCCCTCGAGGGGGTCCCGCGCGCCATCGTCCACATCTACAACTCGACCTCCCCGGTGCAGCGGGAGTGGGTGTTCGGAAGCGACCGCGACGGGGTGAAGTCGATCGCCCGCCAGGGCGCCCAGTGGGTCCTGGAGGAGTCCCGGCGTTACCCGGGCACCGACTGGACCTTTCAGTATTCACCGGAGAGCTTCACCGCCACGGAGCCGGACTACGCGGTGGAGGTGTGCGAGGCGGTCCTGGACGTCTGGCGGCCGACTGTCGAGCGTCCCTGCATCATCAATCTGCCGGCGACCGTGGAGGTCGCGAGCCCAAATGTCTTCGCGGACCAGGTGGAGTACTTCGCCAACCGGGTGAGCAGGCGCGACGCGATCGTGCTCTCGGTCCACACCCACAACGACCGGGGCGGGGCCGTGGCGGCGGCGGAGCTCGCCCTCCTGGCGGGTGCGGACCGGGTCGAGGGGACCCTGCTCGGCAACGGTGAGCGCACCGGCAACATGGACATCGTCACCCTGGCCCTGAACCTCTACAGCCAGGGCATCGACCCGGGGCTGGACCTCAGCCGTCCGGACGAGATCGTGGCGGTGGCGGGCGAGTGCACCGGCATCCCGCTGCACCCGCGCCACCCCTGGGTCGGCGAGCTGGTCTACACGGCCTTCTCCGGCAGCCATCAGGACGCCATCGCCAAGTGCCTCAGGCGCCAGAGCCCGGAGGCCCCCTGGCAGGTGGCCTATCTGCCCATCGACCCGGCGGACCTGGGGCGCAGCTACCAGGCGGTGATCCGGGTCAACAGCCAGTCCGGCAAGGGGGGCGTGGCCTTCGTGCTGGAGCGGGATTTCGGGCTGCGCCTGCCCCGGTGGCTCCAGATGGAGCTGGCCCAGATGGTTCAGGCCGAGAGCGAGCGCTCCGGCGGCGAGATGGACCCGGGGCGCATCCATGACCTGTTCCGGGAGCGGTTCCTGGCGGCGGAGGGCCCCTACCGGCTGCTCGGCTACCGCCTGGACCGCAACGGTCACGACCGGATCGAGGCGCGGATCGCCGGTCCAGACGGGGAGCGGCGGATCGAGGGCGAAGGCGAGGGGGCCATCGCCGCCTGGGTCGACGCCTGGACCCGCTCCTTCGGCGGGACCCTCCAGGTCCTGGACTATCAGGAGCACGCCCTGGGCGAGGGGACGGACGCGGAGGCAGCGGCCTACGTGCACCTCAACCTGGACGGGGAGCGGGTGGCGGGGGCCGCCATCGAGCGGGACACGGTGGCCGCGGCCCTCAAGGCGGTGCTAGCCGCCCTGAACCGGGCCATCGGCGCGGGGACCTGGGCACCGGGGTCCCGCTCGCCGCGGGCCAAGGCGGCCTGAGCCCGCGTAGGTCGGACTTCAGTCCGACCGCAACCTCTCGGGCAGCCCCAAACGTCGCGGTCGGGGGTGAAGCCCGACCTACGGGGACGGGTGGGCGCCGCCATGGCGCTCGCACCAGGCGTCACGGCAGCGCACGGCGAGGTCCGGGAAGTCCGTGAAGATGCCGTCGATCCCCAGATCCAGGAGGGTGCCGAGCAGGGAATCGAGGGTCGAGAACCCGTGGGGCAGGGCATCCCGACGCAGGGTATAGGGGTGCACCAGGAGGCCCGCCCGATGGGCCAGTTCCACCAGATCCGTGAAGCGGGGCCGCTCGTCTGGCCCGGTCTGCGAGACCAGGTGGCCGATCCAGGGGCCCAGACCCGCCGCGTACCGGCGCACCTGCGCGAGCCCCGCCGGTGTGCGCATGGTGGCGAAGTCCGCGGGGGCCCGTGGCCACCAGCCCGGCTCGCCGACGAGCTGGATCAGGGGGACCTGGGGCGCCAGGCCATGGACCCGCCTCAGACAGTGGGGGTCGAAGCACTGGATGAAGATCCGCTCCCCGGCCTCCAGATAGCCGTGACGCTCCAGGACCGCGAGCGCCGCCGCCGTCAGGTCCCCTCCCAGGGTCGCGTGCCAGGCCGGCTCCTTGATCTCGACATAGATCCCCGACTCCTGGCCACGGGTGCGGTTGAGGCCCCGGATCAGGGTCAGCTCCTGGTCCAGGGTGTGGAGCCTGAAGGGGCTCTGACCCTCCAGGCTCCAGGACTGAGTCCGGTCCGGGAAGGCCGGCCGACCCGACCGCGGGTCCAGGCGTTCCCGGACCCTCAGGATCGAGAGCTCTTCCCAGGTGAAGTCGATGGCATACCAGTGACCGTCCCCCCGGGCACGTCCCGGATAGCGTGTGGCCACGTCGGTCACCGCGTCGAGAGAGAGGTCATGGAGGACGAGGGGGATCCCGTCCCCGCTCAGCACCAGGTCCTGCTCCAGGAAATCCGCCCCCAGGGCATGGGCCAGGGTCTTGGACTCCAGGGTATGCTCTGGCAGGTAGCCGGATGCGCCCCGGTGGGCGATGACGATGGGTCTATCCCGGCTGGCCACGGCGCCATGATCCGCGGCGCGGCTGCCCCGCACAAGACTCGCCACCGATCCAGCGGGCCAGGTTCCTCGGCACTCGCTACTCGTAACTCGTCACTGGCTAATCGCTACTCAACCAACCATCCCCCGACGCCCATGGACCTCGATCAGATCCTCGCCATCGACCGGGCCCACGCCTGGCACCCCTACACCTCGACGATCGACCGGGACCCGGTCTACCCGGTGCGGGCCGCGAGGGGCTGCCGACTGGAGCTGATGGATGGGCGGGAGCTGATCGATGGCATGGCCTCCTGGTGGTGCGCCATCCACGGGTACAACCACCCGGTCCTCAATCAGGCGCTGCAGGACCAGCTCGGGCGCATGGCCCACGTGATGTTCGGCGGGCTGACCCATGAGCCGGCGGTGCGCCTCGTCCAGCATCTGGCGGACCTCACCCCCGAGCCCCTGCGGCAGGTCTTCCTGTGCGATTCCGGGTCCGTCTCCGTGGAGGTCGCCATCAAGATGGCGATCCAGTTCTGGCAGGCCCAGGGTCGGCCGCAGAGGCATCGGCTGCTGACCATCCGTCGCGGCTACCATGGGGACACGTTCAACGCCATGTCGGTCTGCGACCCGGTCACCGGGATGCATCACCTGTTCTCGGCGGTGCTGCCCCGCCAGCTCTTCGCCCCCGCGCCCGCGTGCCCCTTCGGAGCCCCCTGGGACCCGGCGGAGATCGCGGACTTCGAGCGTCTGATCGAGGGCCATCGGGACGAGCTTGCCGCGGTGATCCTGGAGCCCATCGTCCAGGGTGCGGGGGGCATGCGCTTCTACTCGGCCGACTATCTGCGGGCGGTGCGCGCCCTGTGCGATCGCCACCAGGTGCTCCTGATCGCCGACGAGATCGCGACCGGATTCGGGCGCACGGGCGCGCTCTTCGCCTGCGAGCACGCGGGGATCTCCCCGGACATCATGACGGTGGGCAAGGCCCTCACCGGGGGTTACCTCACCCTCGCGGCCGCCATCACCACCGATCGGGTCGCCCGGGGGATCGGCGGCGGCGACCCCGGGGTCTTCATGCATGGCCCCACCTTCATGGGGAATCCGCTCGCCTGTGCCGTGGCCAACGCGAGCATCGAGCTGCTGCTGGCCTCCGACTGGCGGGCCAGGATTGCGCACATCCAGGGGATGCTCGCGACCGGGCTGGCCCCCTGTCGTGCCCTGCCGGGGGTGTCGGACGTGCGCGTCCTGGGAGGAATCGGGGTGGTGGAGCTGGATCGTCCTGCCCCCATGCGCAGCCTGCAGCGACGCTTCGTGGAGCTGGGGGTCTGGATCCGACCCTTCGGGCGCCTGGTCTATCTGATGCCGCCGTACATCGTGAGCGATCCGGAGCTGGCGCGCCTCTGCTCGGCGGTCTGCACGGTCCTCGCGGAGCCCGATCTGAATGCCTAATCCGGACGGTGTCCGAAGGCGACGAAGACCAGGGGGACCATGATCAGGACCGTCGCGGCGATCTGGCCGTGGGCGAGCAGGGTGAGGATCGCCAGCACGCCCGCGACCATGAGGGCGTCTCGGATCAGCGAGCGTTGCTTTGGTCCCATTGATTTTTGGTCCCGTTGACCTGGGGCCCGTAGGCCTGTCGAGGCCCGTGCCGGGCCGGGC
>JBAPYD010000735.1:0-3203 GCA_049284555.1 Chromatiaceae bacterium
GGTTCGACCTGATGCCGGGTCTGCCAGCACTCCCCGTCGCCCAGATCCTGGGGATCCTCGGGGCGGCGGCCATCCTCCTGGGCAACCTGATGGCCCTGCAGCAGGCGCGGCTCAAGCTCCTGGTCGCCTACTCGACGGTGGCCCAGATCGGGTACCTGTTCCTGATCTTCCCCCTCGCGGCGGACGCCCCGGGCTGGGCCCTGGCGGGGGGCACCCTGCAGGTGGTCTCCCACGCCCTCGCCAAGGGGGCCATGTTCCTCGCGGCCGGGCTCGTCTACGGTGCCCTGGGTCATGATCGGATCCGGGATCTGGCGGGCGTCGCGCGGGCCCTGCCGCTGACGGTCCTGGCCTTCGGGCTCGCGGGGCTCTCCCTGGTGGGGATCCAGCCGAGCGGCGGCTACCTGGTCAAGGCCCTCCTAGGCGGGGCCGCGGAGACATCCGGCGCCTGGTGGTGGGGCCTGGTGCTGGATGCGGGGGGGCTCCTCACGGCGGCCTATCTGACCTGGGTCCTGGGGCAGGCCTTCGCCGGGTCGGGGCGTTCCCGGGAGCTGGTCAGGCGACCGCGGCCCTCCCAGGAGCTGGTGGTGCTGACCCTGGCCCTGGCCTCTCTGCTGCTCGGACTGCTCCCCGCCCAGGCCTTCGACCTCATCGCCATCGGGCGCGCCTCGGGACCCGACCCCATCGCCGCCGCCTGGGCCGGGGCCATCGGCTGGGCCGGGCTGGCCGCCGGACTCTGGTCGGTGCTGGTGGTCTCCGCCCTGGTCCTGATCTTCGCGCCTTGGGGTGCCGGCACACGGGTCGGACCCCTGGGCTGGCCCGCCCGTGGTGCCGCGGCCCTGGGCGGGGTCATCGACGGCTTGGACGCTGGCCTCCGGCGCTGGCCGGTGGCTGGGTGCTCCCTGCTAGTCCTGTTGATCGCGTTGGCCGCGGGGCTCCTGGTCGGCTCCTAAGCCCCTATCCGTCATCGGGTGAGACGGCTCGAAGCCCCTGATGGTGCCGAAAGAAGTGCCCGACATCCGATGGCTGGCCTGTCACCGTGCCGCTGGAAGCGCTGAGAGGATCGGCGTTAGCCGAGGCGCGGATCATAGCCGAAGGGCTCGCTCGCGGCGTTCCCGGCGATGGCGGCGAAGTCCGGGTGGGAGGGAGAGACCAGGAGGTTGTGCTGCCGTGGGATGATGACGCTTGGCACCAGGAGCGCAAGTGATCGACGGGAGGCGGCCCAGCCATCGCCAAGGCGAGCAGTGCTCACAGGGAGCCGATCCGCGCGCCAGTCCAAGGGCAAGTCGGACGGGTCAAGCCGTTGCACTGAAGAATCGGGGATGCTCAGGGTGAACTGCCGGTAGCTTCCGAGAACTTGGCCGCGACCCAGATGCACCAGAAGCTCGAGGGCGGCGAGCGCGATGCTCCCTGAGGTGTAGAGGATAGGGGTGCCATGGCTGTTCCACCTGCCCCCGTACGCCCTGGCCCCGCTGCCGTCGAGCGCGCTCCCCGCCCAGTGCTCCTTGACCAGGCGATAGGCGAGCATCAGGAATAGACGCCGTGCTCCAGTCGCCCGATCAGTCGGCGCACCTCGGTCGCCCCGACCTCGGTGGCGAGATACTCGAAGGGCGTCGCCCCGCCCAGGGCCCGGGCGGGCTCCATCAGCCAGCCCCGCGCCGCGTCGCGGTCCCCCTCGAAGAGCCCGATTGCATCGGCGAGACAAGCTGCGATCCGGTAGACGCGGTCGCTCTCCGCAGGCGTTAGACGGCCTCCGGCGTTGCGCCGGCGAGTGAGTGTTGCCGGTGCGATGGCGGAGGCCGCGAGAAGATCCCGCTGGTTGGTGCCGAGCGATCTGGCGAGCCCTTCGATCACCGTCGTCGGCAATCCGGTCCGCACCAGCGCGACCGGATCGCTATCCGGCCCACCGCTCAGGCCCATCAGCCAAAGCGGATCGTCTGCCGCTTGGCCGGCTCGTGGGTGGTCGATCTCCCGGATCTCCTCGGGGACGTCGCGTCGAGCAGAGGCGGTCATGGTGGCTTGCACCGGACCTCGAAGCGGCGCTCGTCCGCGACCAGGATCTCGATGTCGTCCCCCTCCTTGAGGGCGAGGGCCTCGACCACCGCCGCCGGCAGGCGCACGGCCAGACTGTTACCCCATTTGGCGACTTGCATGGTTCGGGTCCCCGGACAGATAGACGGACCTTGAGGTATATCCATCCCGAAACGGTGTGGGTTCTCGTGAACGCCCGACCTGCACGAGGGCCACAAATCGGTAGCCGCAGAGCGTTGCGACCATGGGCTCAGGCGAGGATGGGGCGGGCGGGAGAGTTGGCAACGCGCGATCGTCCAGCCAGCGGGCCCGGCCCGCAGTTTGGACCTTCTACGAGGCGAACAGGGCGCCCACCCCATAGACCCACTGGTTCTTGGAGCCCTCTTCCGAGACGATCGGGCTGTCCGCGGCGTCTCCCACGAGGCGCGAGTACATGAATCCGGCGCCGAGGTGCCAGTGCTTGCTCAGGTGGAGCATCGCCACCGCCCAACCGCGCACGTCGCGCACACCGCTCCCGGGAACGTAGACCGGGAGGCCGCTGGCGAGCGAATCGGCGGGCGTCACCCCGAAATACTCCTCCATGTAGTTGCCGCTGCCGTAGGTGAAGGCCGCTCCACCCGCAAGGGTGACCATCTTCGCGACGGGCCGCGTGGCGTAGGCGTTGAGCCCCGCGGTCCAGCCGTTGTAGACGCCGTTGACGTCCCCCATCGCCCAGGCGCCAACGCCCGCGATCCTACGGATCTCCTGCGGGTCGCGCCAGACTCGCGCCCCGAAGAGCCCAAGGCTCAAGGAGTCGTCGATGGAGTGGATCCGCTCGACGACAGGGTTATCCACGTCATCCCGTCCGAAACGCCAAAGGCCCACCGGACCCAGCTGCCAGTCTCGGTTGTCGAGCAGATTCAGACGGATCTCGTTCGCCATGAGGCGAACGAAGCGCGAGCCCCCCAGGGACAGGCGTGCGAACGGTGCGACACCCAGGTCGTAATCACTCGACCCGAGGTAATCGGGGTAGGTGCCGACGCCGAGCCCGGCAAAATTGAGCTGCGGCAGCTCGAGCGGGATCACCAGGTCCTCGGCCTTGGCGCTTTGGACGGCGAAGCCGAGGGTGCCGAGCAGCATGGCGATGAGCGGCAGGGCCCGTTTCGATGCGGTGGGGTCTGGCGTGTCTGGGCTCC
>JBAPYD010000736.1:0-1674 GCA_049284555.1 Chromatiaceae bacterium
GCGGTTCCGGCCGACGACTCCGTGTGTGCCGCGCGTGACCCTCTGCCTGCCGCTGACCGAGGCCCCATACTCGTTTCGAGCGGGGTCGAGGATGGCCCGCCACGGTCAAGGGCGCTAAGTCTCTGAAGCTCTGGAGTCCGTAGACTCGCGTGTCCCTCCGGGTCGCGTCAGCCGCTTCTCCGGGGCGGGCTTCAATTTGACGACGACACGAGCGATCGGTTACTTTTAGGCGCTTATGTCGGCGCCCATTTCCCGCGATGCAGGAACCAGGATCGATCCCTGGCCGTTGGTCGCGGTCGAGCAGGGCTTCGAGGGGGAGGCATTTCCCTCGGATCTTCCGAGATTAAGCCAGGCGCTAGCGGTCCAGCAGGGTACCGCCGAATGGCCTGCCCGTTTCCAGCTCCGGTTCGGACGGGACGCGAGCGCGCGCCCGGTGGCGATGGGACAGGTGTCCCTGGCCGTTCTGCTGGTCTGTCAGCGGTGTCTCGACGAGGTGCGGGTCACCTTGGACGCGTCCCTGGCAGTGGCGTTGATTCGCAGTGATGCGGAGGCGGAGGGTCTGCCGGGCCACCTGGACCCGGTCCTGGTCGATGCGGCAGGGATTCGTCCCTTGGATCTGGTGGAGGACGAGCTGCTGCTGAGAATCCCTCAGATTCCGCTCCACGACCAGGGGGGCTGCGAGCCCCCGGTTTCAGTGCGCCGCGGGGCTGCTGCCGAGGCGCCACGACGGGAGAACCCTTTCGCGGCGCTCGTCGCGCTCCGGGGGGCGGGTGCCGAGGCCGGCAAAGGCAGCGAAGGTTGACGGCAGCGCCCTCGGCGGGTGCGGTCGATGCGTTTCAAGTGATACCCACAGGCGGGCCTCCCGGTTGTTGATCGGCACGGGGGACCCAGCGGAGAGAAGACATGGCCGTACCGCAGAATCGTAAGACTCCGTCCAAGCGTGGCATGCGCCGCTCCCACGACGGACTGACCAAGCCGACCCTATCGGTGGAGCCCACCAGTGGCGAGGTGCATCGCCGGCACCACGTCTCCAGCGACGGTTTCTACCGTGGACGCAAGGTCCTGGATAAGGCGGAGTGATTGACGACCCTGACCCTGGGGTCGCCAACAGTCCCACCGCCAAGCCCCGCCTGATCCGGCGCGGTCCCGTGCCCATGAGTGGCCGCCTAACCATTGCCCTGGACGCCATGGGGGGAGACGTCGGCCCCGATGTCGTGGTGCCGGCCGCGTTGAGCTACCTGTCCCGCACCCGGGATACCGAGCTGATCCTCGTGGGCGATCAGGATCGCATTCGTTCCCGGCTCGGCGGGGAAGTTTCCCGTCGGGTCCGCGTGCAGCACGCGACCCAAACGGTGGCCATGGATGAGTCGCCGTCCAAGGCGCTGCGTAACAAGAAAGACTCGTCGATGCGCGTTGCGATCGACCTCGTCAAGAGCGGCGAGGCGCACGCCTGCGTGAGCGCGGGCAACACGGGGGCCCTCATGGCCACCGCCCGCTTCGTGCTCAAGACCCTGCCCCATGTCGATCGGCCCGCCATCATCACCGCCGTGCCCTCCTTGCACGGCGACACCCACATGCTGGACCTGGGCGCCAATGTGGACTGCACCGCCGAGCACCTCTTCCAATTCGCCGTCATGGGCAGCGAGCTGGTGAAGGCGGTGGACGGGGTGGCGG
>JBAPYD010000737.1:0-11865 GCA_049284555.1 Chromatiaceae bacterium
GTTCGTGCTCTCCTCCGCCTGGGAGGGCTCCCCCAACGTCCTGACCGAGGCCCTGGCCCTGGGCGTGCCCGTGGTCTCCACCGACTGTCCGAGCGGCCCCGCGGAGATCCTGCACGGCGGACGATTCGGTCCCCTGGTCCCGGTAGGCAATGCAGAGGCCCTCGGCACCGCCATGGCCGCAACCCTCGACGGCTCCCTCCCGCCCGAGACCCTGAGGTCCGCGGTCCGCGAGTACGAGCAGGGCCAGAGCGCCCTGCGGTACCTGGAGGTCCTTGGCCTTGACCACTGACCCTGCACCGCCGCTCATGCGGGCCCTGGAGGCGCCGTGAACCTGGTGCTGGCCATCCGAGTCATCGGAATCTACGCCATGATCTTCGGAGCCACCCTGATCGGCCCCATCCTGGTGGGTGTCATCTACCGAGAACCCGCGACCCTGCACTTCGTCGGCCCGATGGCCGTCTCCCTCGGGGTAGGAAGCCTGTTGTGGATAGCGGGACGCCGCCACCCGACCCGAGAGCTCGGGGTGCGCGACGGCTATCTCGTCGTGACCCTCTTCTGGGTGCTGCTGAGCGCGCTGGGGGCTTGGCCCCTGATGAACGCCTTGCCACTCTCGGCGGTGGACGCCATCTTCGAGTCCACCTCGGGACTGACCACCACGGGCGCCACGGTCATCACGGGCCTCGACACCCTGCCCCGGTCGGTCTTGTTCTACCGGCAGCAGCTCCAGTGGTACGGGGGCATGGGTCTGGTGGTGCTGGGTCTGGCGGTGATGCCCATGCTCGGGATCGGCGGCATGCAGCTCTATCGCGCCGAGGCGCCCGGCCCCCTCAAGGAGGAAAAGCTCACCCCCCGCTTGACCCACACGGCCCAGGCCCTCTGGCTCATCTATCTCGGACTCACGGTCGCCTGCGCGCTGGGCTTCTGGCTTGCGGGCATGAGTCCCTTCGATGCCATCGCCCACAGCCTCTCCACCCTCTCCACCGGGGGCTTCTCCACCCATGACGCGAGCATCGGATACTACGAGAGTCCAGGCATCGAGGCCGTGGCGATCGTCTTCATGCTGCTCGCGGCCGTCAATTTCGGGGTCCACTACGCCGCTTGGCTACGCCTCAACCCGCTGGTCTATCTGCGGGACGTGGAGGCACGCGCCTTCCTGCTCTTCGTGCTCGGGGTGGTGTTGCTGGTCGGTCTGCTCCTCACGCTGGAGGGACCCTACCCGAGCCTGCTCGAGAGCCTGCGCAACGCCAGCTTCACCGTCGTCTCCGTGGTCACCAGCACCGGCTTCGGCATCGTCGACTTCGCCCACTGGCCGGACTTCCTGCCCCTGCTCATGATCTACATCAGCTTCGTGGGGGGCTGCGGGGGCTCTACCGCCGGGGGCATGAAGGTCCTGCGGGTGCTCCTGATGGTCAAACAGGGCACCCATGAGGTCAGCCGGCTCATCCACCCTCACGCCCAGATTCCGATTCGACTGGGCCGGCGGATCGTGCAGCCCGAGCTGGCGCGATCCGTGTGGGGCTTTTTCGCCCTCTACACGGTGGCCCTGGGGAGCCTTACCCTGATGATGGTCCACGCCGGGCTGGCACCCCTGGACGCCTTCAGCGCGGTGGCCACCAGCCTCAACAACCTCGGTCCCGGGCTCGGGGAGGTCGCAACCACCTTCACCGGGGTAAGCGACCTGGGCAAGCTCGTCGCCGTGGTCGGGATGTTGCTGGGCCGTCTCGAGATCCTGACCATCCTCGTGATCCTCTCCCCCGGCTTCTGGACCCGCTAGCTCCCGCGATACGACCAACGGCTTGCATCCGGGCCGCCGGGGCGCCACGTTCTAAGCACGCGGGCCGACCGCTTACTGGCCTCGGCTCATCCCGACTGCAACAACGGCGCGACAGGCGCCTTGATCCAAAGAGCCACATCCGACATGACCAAATTAACCCTGGACGAGCGCCTGGCACTGACCCGGCGCACCATGGACCTGCTTGATGGCTGGGGCCTCGCGGCGAGAGAGATCGGCGCGATCCTAGAGCTCCCCGAGTCCGTGAAGCTTCGAAACGTGGGCCGATTTCGCGAGGAAGAGGCCTTCCCGGACGAGCCCCAGGTGAACCGCCGGGTGGCCTACCTCATGCGTATCGAGGAGGCCCTGCACACCTACTTTCCGCGCAACCCCGAGATGCGCAATCTGTGGGTCAAGCGGGGAAACAAGCAGTTCGGCCGCCGCGCACCGATCGCCGTCATGGTCGAGGACGGTGAGAGCGGGCTGATCTCCGTCCTGTCGCACCTGGATTGCACCTTCGCCTGGGACCTCACCGGCTCCAAGGTTGACTACAGCGCTGGCTGAGCAAGGGGGGCCGGCCAATGAACCGGCCTGGGCCCAGGGAGCGCTGATCTGTTTCCCGTCCCCTGACGACCTGTCGGTGACCTGCCGACCAGGCGCGTCCTTGCGTCAGGGACAACTCGCCGGACAGGTGTACAGGCTCGGATCATTACACTGCACATGAGTCCGACCCATGGCGTTCACGGCCACTTGACGGATTCGCTCGTCTTCTCCGGGATCGCAGATCTTGATGGCCCATTGGGTGCCCGAAACCATGCCATCGGGCTGGGCTGTGCCATCGGGGAGATAGATGAAGCCCTCGATGGAGCCGGAGCCGGCGGTGACGCCCTGCATCGCTTCCCCGTCCACGCGGCGTAGCACGGGTGGCACCACGTCACCCTCCTCGTCGACGACCGCGACGATATAGCCGCCTTGCCAGAACACGGGTAGGTTGGCCGAGCAGGTCCGGCCGTCCTCGCTGGGGCAGACCTCGACCCGCCGGTTCCGCTTGACCGCCTCGGAGCGTGCGAATTGCAGGTGGCCAATGAGGCTGTTGGCCGCATTGGTCATCTTGGCGTTGGCGATCAGCGTCCGAAAGGCGCCGACACCCAGGGTGAGCAGGATCGCGACCACCGAGAGGGTCACCAGGAGCTCGATCAGGGTGACCCCTCGCAAGCGGCCGCGCCGAGTGAGCCTCATGCCTTCACCGCTCCGCGGAGTCGCGGGAACATTGCCTCGTTGCGCTTCCCGCGCACACCCCGGACCACCCGGGATTCAAGGGCCCCGAGCGCCAAAAACCAGCGGGCATCGAGGGCCGCGGCGACCCGGCCCAGTGGCGAATCCGACCGGGACTCGGGCCCCAGCTCACCCGACCGCCGCGGCGATCCGGTCCAGGGCCTGCTCCAGGTTGGCCGGGCTGGTGGCGATGGAGATGCGCACGTGCCCGGACAGACCGAAGGCGGACCCCGGAACCAGGGCCACACCGGCCCGCTCCAGCAGAAACTCCGCCAGCTCCAGATCGTTGCTGACCCCGGTCAGGTGATCGATCGCCCCCTGGACCCGGGGAAAGACATAGAAGGTCCCGTCGGTCGGCAGACACTCGATGCCGGGGATGCGGTTCAGCCGCTCCACCACGAAGTCGTGGCGCTGCTTGAACGCCTTGAGCATCACCCCGATGCACTCCTGGGGCCCCTCGAGGGCCGCCTGGGCCGCCACCTGGGAAATGGAGGTGGGGTTGGAGGTGCTCTGGGACTGGACCTTCGTCATGGCCTTGATGACGTCGGCGGGCCCCCCCGCATAGCCGATCCGCCAGCCCGTCATGGAGTAGGCCTTGGAGACGCCGTTCAGCACCAGGGTTCGGGGCGCGAGGTCGGGACAGGCGTTGAGAATGTTGACGAAGGGACCGGAATCCCAGCGGATGTGCTCGTACATGTCATCCGTGGCGATCAGCGCCCTCGGGAAGTCCCTCAGCACCGCCCCGAGGGCCTTCAGCTCATCCGCCGTATAGGACATCCCGGTGGGATTGGAGGGGCTGTTGATGACCACGAGCTTGGTCTTGTCGTTGAGCGCCGCCCTGAGCTGGGCCGGGCTGATCTTGAAACGCTGATCCGCCACCGCGTGGACCAGCACCGGGGCCCCTCCTGCCAGGAGCACCATGTCCGGATAGGAGACCCAGTAGGGGGCGGGGATCACCACCTCGTCGCCGGGATCGATCACCGCCTGGGCCAGGTTGAAGAAGCTCTGCTTGCCCCCGCACGAGACCAGGATCTGCTCGGGGGCGAAGTCGAATCCGTTCTCCCGCTTGAACTTGGCGACCACCGCGGCCTTGAGACCCGGAGTCCCGTCCACCGCGGTGTACTTGGTGAAGCCCTGGTGGATGGCCTCGATGGCCGCGGCCTTGATATGGTCGGGGGTGTCGAAATCCGGCTCCCCGGCGCCGAGCCCGATGACGTCCTTGCCCGCCGCCTTGAGGGCCTTGGCCCGGGCATCGACGGCGAGGGTGGCGGAGGGCTTGACGGCCTGGACGCGGGCGGAGAGCTTGGTGTTCATCTGGATCGGTCTCGATGGGGCTGGATCGGCTGGATTCGACGGAGAAGGCTCCCAATACTAACGGATCGTCCGGACGGCGGCACCCGGTCTGCGGGGCGGACTCGCCGCGAACCCCATGACCGTTGCGTCCTGCCCGCCCCGACCCGGAGGTCCACCGATGTCCCGAGGCTTCACCCTGGCCGCACCCTTCGCCCCCGCCGGCGACCAGCCGGAGGCCATCGCCCGCCTGGTCGAGGGGCTACAGGACGGGGAGGCGGCCATGACCCTCCTCGGCGTCACCGGCTCCGGAAAGACCTTCACCATCGCCAACGTGATCGAGAGGGTCCAGCGACCGGCCCTGATCCTGGCCCCCAACAAGACCCTCGCCGCCCAGCTCTACGGGGAGATGCGGGAGTTCTTTCCCCACAATGCGGTGGAGTACTTCGTCTCCTACTACGACTACTACCAGCCCGAGGCCTATGTCCCCGCCACCGACACCTATATCGAGAAGGACGCCTCCATCAACGAGCACATCGAGCAGATGCGCCTCTCGGCCACCAAGGCCCTGTTGGAGCGCCCGGACGTCATCATCGTGGCGACGGTCTCCAGCATCTATGGCCTGGGCGACCCGGACGCCTACCTCAAAATGGTCCTGCACCTCAATCGGGGCGACCTGATCGACCAGCGGGCCATCCTCCGCCGCCTGGCGGATCTCCAGTACCGCCGCAACGAGATCGAGCTTTCCCGGGGCACCTTCCGGGTGCGCGGCGACGTGATCGACATCTATCCCGCGGAGTCCGACGACGAGGCGTTGCGGGTGGAGCTCTTCGACGACGAGATCGAGACCCTCTCCGTCTTCGACCCCCTGACCGGCGAGCTGCTGCGCAAGGTGCCGCGTTACACCGTCTTCCCGAAGACCCATTACGCCACACCCCGCGAGACCATCCTGAACGCCTTGGAGCAGATCAAGGTGGAGCTCAAGGAGCGGCTCACCTGGCTGCGGGAGAACGACAAGCTCGTGGAAGCCCAGCGGCTGGAGCAGCGCACCCTGTTCGACCTGGAGATGATGCTGGAGGTGGGCTACTGCTCCGGGATCGAGAACTACAGCCGCTACCTCTCGGGGCGCGGACCCGGGGAGCCGCCCCCCACCCTCTACGATTACCTGCCCCCGGACGCCCTCCTGGTGATCGACGAGAGCCATGTGACGGTGCCCCAGCTCGGGGGCATGTACCGCGGCGATCGCTCGCGCAAGGAGAACCTGGTGGAGTACGGCTTCCGGCTACCCTCGGCCCTGGACAACCGCCCCCTGCGCTTCGAGGAGTTTCAGGCCCGCCAGCCCCAGACCATCTATGTCTCCGCCACCCCCCGCCAGCACGAGATCGCCCACTCGGGGGCCGTGGTGGAGCAGGTGGTGCGCCCCACCGGTCTGGTGGACCCGGAGGTGGAGGTACGCCCGGCCCTCCGTCAGGTCGATGACCTGCTCTCCGAGATCCACCTGAGGGTCGCGGTGCGGGAGCGGGTCCTGGTGACGACGCTGACCAAGCGCATGGCCGAGGACCTGACCGAGTACCTCAACGAGCACGGGATCAAGGTCCGCTACCTGCACTCCGACATCGACACCGTGGAGCGGGTGGAGATCATCCGGGACCTTCGGCTCGGGGCATTCGACGTCCTGGTGGGGATCAACCTGCTGCGGGAGGGGCTGGACATGCCGGAGGTGTCCCTTGTGGCCATCCTGGACGCCGACAAGGAGGGCTTCCTGCGCTCCGAGGGCTCCCTGATCCAGACCATCGGCCGGGCCGCCCGCAACGCCAACGGCAAGGCCATCCTGTACGCGGACGAGGTCACGGGCTCCATGCGCCGGGCCATCGACGAGACCGAGCGGCGTCGCGCCAGGCAGCAGGCCTTCAACGCCGACCACGGCATCACCCCCCAGACCATCCGCAAGGCGGTGGCGGACATCCTGGAGGGGGCGCTCCCCGGCGGACCGAAGAGCGCCCGCGTCTATGCCCGGGTGGCCGAGGAGGTGGCCGAGTACGGGCGCCTGAGCCCGGCCCAGATGGCCAGGAAGATCAAGGCCCTGGAAAAGGAGATGTACCAGTACGCCAAGGACCTGGAGTTCGAGAAGGCGGCCGCGGTACGCGACCGCATCAAGGAGCTGCAGGGGAAGGGCCTGGCGGCCTGAGTCGTCGAGTGGGGGCCTCGCCCGGAGGCCGCGGGAAGCAACCCCCTCCCGCCGGCCGTCAGCGTCGCAGACCGCTCAGATAGGCGGAGAATCCCTCTCCCAGCTCCGGGTGGGCCAGGGCGAGCTCCACCGTGGCCTCCAGATACCCGAGCTTGCTGCCGCAGTCGTAACGCTTGCCCTCGAAGGGATAGGCGACGACCGGCTCTTCCTTGAGCAGGGCGGCGATGGCGTCGGTGAGCTGGATCTCCCCGCCGGTCCCCGGATCCGTCTGCTCCAGCTTCTCGAAGATCCGGGGGGTGAGCAGATAGCGCCCCACCACGGCAAGATTCGACGGGGCCTTCGACGGATCCGGCTTCTCCACCATGGACGTGACCCGCAGCTCCCCCTGAGGGCCAGGCTCGACCTCAACGATTCCGTACTGCTTGGTCTCCTCCCGTGGGACCTCCTGGACGGCCAGGACGCTGGTGCCGAAGCGCTCGTAGACCTCGGCCATCTGGGCGACCACCCCTTTTGCCGGGCTGCGGATCAGGTCGTCGGCGAGGAGCACGAAGAAGGGCTCATCCCCGATCACCGACTTGGAGCACAGAACCGCGTGGCCCAGGCCCCGGGGCTCGGCCTGGCGCACGTAGACGCAGGTCACGCTCGCGGGTAGGACGTTGCGGACGATGTCGAGCAGCTGGGACTTGCCGGCGCTCTCGAGCTCCGATTCCAGCTCGTAGGCCTTGTCGAAGTGGTCCTCGATAGAGCGCTTGTTGCGTCCCGTGATGAACACGAGCTGATCCGCCCCGGCGGCCTCCGCCTCTTCCGCGGCGTACTGGATCAAGGGCTTGTCGACGATGGGCAGCATCTCCTTGGGACTCGCCTTGGTAGCGGGCAGGAAACGGGTGCCAAGCCCGGCGACCGGGAACACCGCCTTGCGGATGATTGCCATCGTTTGATTCTCCATGAGTGAGTGGGTGTCTGTCGAAGACGAACCGGCCGGGCTAGCGGCCGAGTGAACGCTCGATCGAATCGAGTGCCGCCAAGGGGTCCGGGGCGGCGGTGATCGGGCGGCCGATGACGAGATAGCTCGCACCCTGGGCCAGGGCTTCAGCAGGTGTCATCACCCGCTTCTGATCATCCTCGGCGGTCATCGACGGACGCACGCCAGGGGTGACCAGCACGAAACCAGGGCCCCGTGCGGCGCGGACCGCCGCGGCCTCCCTGGGGGAGCAGACCACGCCGTCCAGACCGGCCCGCTGGCCCAGCTCGGCGAGCTGCAGGACCCGCTGGGCAGGATCACCGGGGCAGCCGACCGCCGCCAGATCCTCCGCGTCCAGGCTCGTGAGCACCGTGACGCCGATCAGCAGGGGGCGTCGGGCACGGCGCTCGAGCCGTTCCCGTGCAGCGGCCATCATGCGCGCCCCCCCGGAGCAGTGCAGGTTGATCATCCAGACCCCGAGATCCGCCGCCGCGGCGCACGCGGCGGCGACGGTGTTGGGGATGTCATGGAACTTGAGGTCCAGGAAGACCTCGAAGCCGTGCCCCTGGAGCCTCCGGATCAGGTCTGGGCCGCAGCGGGTGAACAGCTCCTTCCCCACCTTGAGCCGGCATCGGGCCGGGTCCAGACGGGCAACGAGGTCCAAGGCCTCGACCTCTCCAGGGAAGTCCAGGGCGACGATGAGGGGGTTCGATGATTCGACTGCCATGGCTCGGTCAGGGGCCCCGGGGACCTCAGGCGATGCGGGGGCCTTGCAGCACCTCGTTGCCGGGGATGCGCTCCGGTTGAACCGGCTGCACCGTCCCCCATCGCTTACAGCTGGGACAACGCCAATGCAAGGACCGCGCCTGGAAGCCGCAATGATTGCACTGATAGGGAGACTGGTGCGCAAGGAGATGGCGCACCACCTGGTGCACGACCCGATCCCGCTCCAGGCGCCCATCGTCGGCGGTGGACGGCGCCTCGGACTGGAGCGAAAGCAGACGTTCCAGGGCGGCAAGGTCCACGTGACCCGCCAGGTAGCTGGTCAGGGACTCCATGGCCGCCGCCGCACCGCGCTCGCGCTCGATGGCCTTCGACAGACAGAGCATGAGGGGCGGGGAGGGATACCTGGCCGCCAGGGACTCGAGCACCGGCGTCTCCTCCTGACCCAAGGCACCCAGGGCCTGGACCAGCTCGGGCAGGATCTCCGGCAGGAAGGGTGGCCCCTGGTCGGCGACCCGCAGGAACAGATCCAGGGCCCGCTGGGGGGATCCGGCCTCCAGTGCCATTCGACCCTCGAGCATGGTGGAGCGCACCCCGCCCGGATCGGCCTGCTGGGCCCGGGCCAGGTGCTTGTGGGCCTTGGGGATGTCTCCCGCCCGACGCGCCTCCTCGGCCAGCTCGCAGTGGTAGTGGGCGATCTCCACCCCCATGGGTCGTTCCGTCAGGGGCTTGAGGCGCTCCGCCACCTCCAGGCACTTCACCCAGTCCCGCTCCTGCTGGTAGATGTCGCTCAGGCCCCGCAGCGCCTGCTCCCGATTGACGTCGTGCTCGATGACCTCCTGGAACAGCAGCTCCGCCCGGTCCAAGAGACCCGCGGCCATGTAGTCCTGGGCAAGCTCGAACAGGGCCAGTCCCCGCTGCTCCCGACTGAGGTTGTCCCGGGCGATCAGGTTCTGGTGGATTCGGATCGCCCGGTCCACCTCTCCCCGCCGGCGAAACAGCCCCCCCAGGGCGAGATGGATCTCGGCGGCCTCCCCGTCCACCTCGGCGAGCTTGGCCAGGACATCGATGGCCTTGTGGGGCTGCTCGTTCAGCAGGTAGTTGAGGCCCCGAAACAGTGCGGGGGCGGCCCCGGGGGCCTCGGTGGCGCGCGGCGCCTGGTCGCGTCGGGCCAGCCACCAACCCGAGGCCGCGGCCAGGGGCAGCAGGAGGAAGAGCAGCTCTAGCACGGGCACTCGGCACTCGGCGCGGCTGCACGCGGCGAGCCGCGGCGCCAATCGGGCCCCCTGCGGGTGGGGACGAGCATGGGTGGTCGGGACATCCCCGAATGATAATGGAGTTGCGTCATCGCTCCCACGCCGAGGGATCCGAGGATCTGGCTCGCGGCTGAGAATTGAGTCGGGCACAAACAAAAAGAGCCCAGCAAGACAGGGATCCGCTGGGCTCTTGGATTGTGGTAGCGGGGGCAGGATTTGAACCTACGACCTTCGGGTTATGAGCCCGACGAGCTGCCAGACTGCTCCACCCCGCAGTAGAGTTGGTAAGCATAGCCCACGGCTTTGGAGGATGCAACCGATAGCCGTTTCCAATGAACCGTGGGCTCGGGGCGCGGGTGAGTGCCTCCAGAGCGCCTCGGGCCGCGTCGGCCCTCCGTCAGGGCTGGGGGGCGAAGCCTTGCGGGTAGGGATTGTCGGCCCGGCGCTCGATGTGGATGTAGGGTCGGCTCGCGGCCTTGTGGCAGGCGTTGCAGGCCCGGATCAGGTCGGCGTAGGCGCCGTCGGTCCGCGCCTGGTCGCCCGCCTCCACCGCCCCCTCCAGGGCATCGAAGGCGGGGACGAGCTTGGCCTCCACCAGCGCACCGACCTCGACCCCATCCACCGCCGGAATCTCTCTGATGTGCTCGATGACCTCCTCCACCTCATGGGCGTAATAGCCTTGAAGGGCCCGGTTCTGGGCGTCGACGGCCAGTCCGAGCTTGTGGGTGAAGTACTGGAGTCGCCCCATCCAGGTCACCAGCCCCGACTCGTCGTCCGCCCGAGGAGATTGAAGGGGAACGCCGGCCAGGAGGAGGGCGGTCAAGGAGGCAGCAAGGATGGGTGCTCGATTCATGGGTCGTTTCCTCTGATGAGCTGTCAGTTGCCAGGGGTTTGGTGCGCTGCGGCGCCGCCGCGGGTGCTAGAGGGTCTTCAGGTACTCGATCAGCGCCCGACGCTCCTGCGGGTCGAGCGCATCGCCGAAGGCATGGCCACCGTTCCCGTAGCCCTTTTGAGTCGTATCGTAGACGCGGTGACGGGCCTCCCAGCTCATGGCGCCGGACTTGCCCTCACTCAAGCGAAGATAGCGCCATCCGACCCCTTCCTGGTCATACAGGGGCAGCCCGGCATCCGACCTGGCGAGCTCCCAGTAGCGGGGCCGGGCAGGACTCTCCAAGAGCGCGGCGAGGGTCGGCACCGAGTCATTGTGCAGGTAGGGGGCGGTGGCCCAGATACCGTCCAGGGGCGGGGCCACATAACCCAGGCCCGGGGAGACCGCGGCCAGCTCACCGTAGAAGGAACGCTGGAACCAGTCGACGAAGCGATCCCTGTCCCAGAATCCAGCCCGGGCGAGCGCCGGGTCCGTGCCCACCTTGCCCAGCGCGATCAGCTTGTTCGGGTAGCGCCAGTCATCTCCGTAGGTGCCATGGCAGGTCCTGCACCTGGCCCGGAACAGGCTGTAGCCTCGCTCCGCCAGGGGACGATCGATGGGATGGGGATACCTGGGCGGCGCCAGGGTAGCCAGGTAGGCCCTTACGTCCACCAGCCAGTCATCCATCGCGAGCGCCTCGGGCACGGAATCGGTGCAGATGGTCGATGCATGCATCAGCAAGCGCGCTTGGTCCCCTCGACCCGCACCGTTATAGAACATCGCGTGCTTCTTGCGCATGTTCCACCAGGGGGGCACGCCCAAGGGCAAGGGGCGCCCCGGCGGCGGCTCGATCAGCGGACGATCCGACCAGGCCAGGGTCTCGGGATCCCGATGGGCCATGAGGGCAAGCGTCAGGTTGTCGGCCGAATTCACCCCTGCCGTATCGGTCCTCAGGTAATCGGCGAGGATCGCGATGCGGTCCGACCATCGGCGCCATTCCGCGGTCTGCAACCGTCCGGCCACCAGGGGACCCATGGACTCCAGTACGAGCAGGGGATCACGGGTCAGGTCCAGGAAGGCGTTGCCGAGGCCCAGAATGAGCTGACCCTCGATGGTGGCCGCGTGGCAGATCAGGCAGTTGGTGGTCACCAGCTCCACCCCGGAGGGCGCCGTGTAGGCCGTGAGGCCGTAGGGCAGCTCGGCGTTGCGGCCAGCACGGCCGGACAGCTGGGGGCCCGGGTCTCGTACCGCCACCCCCCGCGCCTTGACATAGGCACCGTAGGGCAGACCACAGGTCGTGACGGCCCGGTTGCGCAGGGCA
Organism: Chromatiaceae bacterium; assembly: GCA_049284555.1. GTDB lineage: Bacteria > Pseudomonadota > Gammaproteobacteria > Chromatiales > Chromatiaceae > Thiodictyon. The sequence continues at coordinate 11,654 of JBAPYD010000737.1, forward strand.
TCATGGCCCTTTTCGGGGTCCCCTGGCCGCTGGGGGTAGGAAGGGATGGGGCCGACCTCCGACTTGCCACCGGTCCCGGGCTCGCCTCGGTCCCCGGCGTCGCAGCCGGTGAGGAGCGACGCAATGAGCAGGAGAATGGTCAGGACTCGGCCGATGGAGAAATCCTCGCACACGGTGCGGCCTCGACCTGGATCCGGCCCCCTGGATCGGAC